>JBKJNG010000216.1:0-2815 GCA_046596065.1 Phnomibacter sp.
AGCCGGTTTTTATGATAGCCTGCTTTTCCACCGGGTAATAAATAACTTTATGGTACAGGGCGGCGATCCTGAGAGTAAAACCGCAGTGGCGGGAAAGATGCTTGGTAATGGCGAAGCAAAAGGAGGCCGGATACCTGCTGAAATAAAAACCGATATTGGCATTTACCATAAAAAAGGGGTGCTTGCAGCTGCCAGGGACGACAACCCCAAAAAAGCCAGCAGTAACTGCCAGTTTTATATTGCGCAGGGCAAAAGGTTTACCAATCAACAACTGGATTCCGCATCACAAAAAAGAGGTTATAAGCTAAATGAAGCGCAGCGAAAATTGTATACATCCTTAGGCGGAATTCCACATTTGGATGGGAATTACACCGTATATGGCGAACTGGAAAGCGGCATGGATGTGCTTGACAAAATAGCCGCGGTTAAAACCGGTGCAGGCGACAGGCCATTGCAGGATATTAGAATGTTTATGTTTCTTTTAAACACGTTAAAACCATAAATAACAACTGCACAGTACATTATACAATCTTCTAAATAAAACCAGCCGTCAATGATCGTAGATGTTTTTTTTATTATACTGATGGTGCTGGCAATTTTTAAAGGGTATACCCGCGGTTTTATCGTGGCCTTATTTTCAATTTTTGCGTTTATTGCCGGTATAGCTGCCGCAATGAAATTGAGTACCGTCGTCGCCAATTATCTAGGTAATAATGCCAGTATTGCAAAACAATGGTTGCCGGTTATCTCTTTTCTTCTCGTATTTATTATTGTTGTACTACTGGTTCGTTTGGGTGCTTCCGTTATAGAGAAAACAATACAGCTTGCCATGCTTGGCTGGGTTAACAGGATAGCTGGTATTGTCTTATATGTTGCTTTATACGTTGTACTGCTTAGCGTATTGATATTTTATGCCAGCCAGGTAAAATTGATTACTAACAAAACGCTTGAATCGTCTGTTACATGGCCCTATTTACAGCCATGGGGCCCTTTCGCCATGAATGGTTTGGGCAAGTTGTTGCCATTTTTTAAAGATATGTTTGCTGAGTTGCAACGCTTTTTTGAAAATATTTCCCTTAAAGTTTCCCAAGGCTGATGATATGTTGGTTAAAACATTAATACCGCCGGGGCTGTAAGTTCAAAACCTTTATTTTAGCCGAGTTTCTGTGCCATTTAAATGTCAATTTGCTATTTTTACTAAATCAGGTATTTTAGAATAGAAGCATGCAGTACAAGATTAAACAAAGGGATAAGTTCAAATACGTTGAGGAAGGACAAGGTGAACCGCTGGTGCTCCTGCACGGTCTTTTTGGTGCACTTAGCAACTTCTCAGATCTGATAGAACATTTCAAACCACATTATAAAGTAGTAGTTCCCATGCTGCCACTTTTTGAACTGGACATTTTTCATACTACGGTTGGCGGACTTGAAAAACATGTTTACCGCTTTATTGAAACCATGAACTATGACAAAATTCACCTGCTCGGCAACAGCCTCGGTGGTCATGTTGCGTTGGTACATGTGCTTAAGCATCCTGAAAGAATAAAATCATTAATATTAACCGGTAGCTCCGGCCTTTTTGAAAATGGCATGGGTGATACTTACCCCAAACGCGGGGATTATGAATACATCCGTAAAAAAACAGAAATGACTTTTTACGATCCTGCGACAGCCACAAAAGAATTGGTAGATGAGGTTTTTGAAATAACCAACAATCGCATAAAGGTTATTAAAATTATTTCACTTGCTAAAAGCGCCATCAGAAATAATTTGGGCGAAGAATTAAACCAAATCAAACAACCAACACTCCTGATATGGGGAAACAATGACGTAGTAACGCCCCCATTTGTAGCCAGGGAGTTCAATAAAATGATTCCGAACAGCGAATTATATTTTGTTGACAAATGTGGGCATGCACCCATGATGGAGGTGCCGGCTGATTTTAATAATATTTTAGACAAATTTTTAACAAAACTCAACCAGCCTGCAGTGATGGCCTGACGTATATAATAGAAACCAGAAGGGGAATTATGCTAAATCAGCAGATCATATCATCACAAATCGAACCGCTCAATTATACTCAAACAGTTAAGGATGCACTTTTACTAATGGGCGATCTTAAAGTACAGCAATTGCCGGTGGTAAAAGACGGGCTTTACGAAGGCTTATTGGCAGAGGAGGACCTGCTTGATGCTGATGGGGCGGATAGTCTGTCCAACTTTCAATTTGACCTCCTTCCCTACTCCGTAAATGGTACCGATCATTTTTTGGCTGCAGCACGGCTTACAAGCGAGCAGCGTTTAAAACTCGTACCAGTAGTTTCTTTAGAAAAAGAATACCTCGGCTCCATAAGCGAAGAAGATTTGTTGCAACAATTCTCCCGTTTTAACGGCGTTCAGGAAAGAGGCGCATTGCTGGTATTGGGAATGAACCGGGAAGATTATTCTACTGGTCAGCTTTCAAAACTGGTTGAAACAAACGATGCTGTCATCACCCAATTAAATACCTTTTACGATGAGGTGACCGGTAAACTGATCGTAACGCTCCGTATAAATAAAGAAGAAGTAAGCGACATTCTCTCAACCTTCCAGCGATACGATTATGAAGTGATATTTCATGCCGGGCAGGAACAATATGAAAACGAATTACGTCGTAATTATTTCCATCTCATGAATTTTCTCCAGATGTAACTTTTCTGGCATTGTTTTTACGGAATAATTTTTTTTCAAAAAAAGTTCTTGTTTTGAAGCGAATGATCTTGCGGATACTTGTAAAATTTTCTTTTCTGTACTGTGCCGGATTACCTGCCTATTGC
>JBKJNG010000364.1:0-3794 GCA_046596065.1 Phnomibacter sp.
AAAGATCCAGCTCCATTTTCACCAGATCTTTATCGGTATCATTTAAAAGAATATCGTAAGGCAATACCTGGTCCTGTGCCTGGAATTCAAAATCGTGGTTATGATAACATAACTGAATGCCAGCTTTCTTACATCTTTCACCTGCTTTGTTAAGCTCGCCTGCTATGTATTTGTAGTGATCAATATTACCTCTTTCAGGAGTTGACAGGTAAGCGCAAACCATGTATTTAATTCCAACTGCGGAAGCATCATCCACTGCTTTATCCCAATCATGCAAAATGGTTCCTTTTACCGGCTCACCTTTTTCCTGTTCTTCACCAAGCCTGTAATGCGCACTCGGCATTACCAAATCATTTTGTTTTAGCAGCGCTTTAAAAGCCGCGGCATCCATCCCATAAAATTTTTGACTTCCGGTGTAGGTTGCGCCTTCAACTGAGTTAAATCCAATAGCCGCCACTTTAGCAAGTGTATCTGCCGGGTCTTTACCCATTGCATCACGAACAGTGTACAGTTGCAGGCCAATTAAGTCTTTTTTGCTGTAGGCAAATGCGGGCACTTTAATAAGCGAGCCAGCTGCAATAAGGGATGAAGCTTTTAAGAATGAACGTCTTGATGCCATGGGATTGATTTAATAAGATTTACAAATAAAGAACTGGGGAAGATGCTGAGCAATAGCGGCAAGCCATTCAGTTAAGGACCTTTCAGGAACGAAAACGGTTAAACCTATGGCAGCTTATCGTTTGTGCAATGTAAAGAAATTGCTCAAAGGGGGATTCGATTTCTTTATAAAAGAACGTAATTCCTATGTTGGAAAATAGGGACTTATTCATCGAAAGGTAATTACCATTGGACCGGGAGGAAGGAACCTCTCCTTTAAACTACAACAGCCCCGCAAAGCAGGGCTGTTGTAAAGTTCTGTTTTTAAGAAGGTTTATTTGGCGTATTGACCTGTAAGACCTTTCGCTAATTGAACCATGCTTTTAATACCATCATCGGGTAAGTTACCGCTTTTGAACGCGGCTAATACTTCCGGTAATTTATTTTCCATTTCCAGTAAGAAATGTTCCTCAAATTCTTTCATGCGGTTAACCGGAACTTCCCTTACCAAACCTTGTGTACCAAGGTAAATAATAGCAACCTGTTTTTCAACCGGCATAGGAGAATACTGTAACTGTTTCAGAATTTCTACATTACGGGCACCTTTATCCAATATGTTTTTAGTAGCGGCATCAAGGTCACCACCAAACTTGGAGAAGGCTTCCATTTCGCGGTAAAGCGCCTGGTCGAGTTTAAGGGTACCAGCCACTTTTTTCATTGATTTAATTTGTGCGTTACCACCCACGCGACTTACAGAAATACCCACGTTAATAGCGGGGCGTATACCGGCGTTAAACAGGTTACCCTCCAGGAATATCTGGCCATCGGTTATTGAGATAACGTTTGTTGGAATGTATGCTGATACATCACTTGCCTGCGTTTCGATAATTGGGAGGGCGGTTAAAGAACCACCACCTTTCACCAGGTGCCTGATGCTTTCGGGAAGGTCATTCATTTTTTTTGCGATGTCATCATTGGTAATGATCTTGGCGGCACGTTCCAGCAAACGGCTGTGCAGGTAGAATACATCACCAGGATAAGCCTCACGTCCTGGCGGTCGACGTAACAGCAATGAAACCTCACGGTAAGCCACGGCTTGTTTACTAAGGTCATCAAAAATGATAAGGGCGGAACGGCCGGTATCACGTAAAAATTCGCCGATACATGCGCCGGCAAAAGGAGCGTAGAACTGTTGTGGTGCAGGATCGCTGGCAGTGGCGGAAACAATTACGGTATAGGCCATAGCACCGTTATCTTCCAGTATTTTCATTACACCTGCAACCGTACTGGCTTTTTGGCCAATGGCTACATAAATACAAAACACCGGCTTACCTGACGCATAAAATTCTTTTTGATTGATAATGGTATCAACTGCGATCGCGGTTTTACCAGTTTGCCGGTCGCCAATAATCAGCTCACGTTGTCCGCGGCCAATCGGTATCATCGCATCGATGGCTTTAATACCTGTTTGAAGTGGTTCTTTAACCGGCTCCCTGAAAATTACACCAGGCGCTTTGCGCTCCAGGGGCATTTCATATAGTTCGCCGGTAATTGGGCCTTTACCATCAATGGGATCGCCCAATGTATTAATAACACGGCCAAGTAATCCTTCCCCTACTTGAATAGACGCGATTTGGCCTGTACGGGTTACTTTGTCACCTTCTTTTACTTCTGAGCTTTCGCCCATTAAAACCACGCCCACATTGTCTTCTTCAAGGTTAAGGGCAATGGCTTTTACGCCATTTTCAAATTCAACAAGCTCACCGCTTTTTACATTGTTGAGGCCGTAAATACGGGCAATGCCATCGCCTATCTGTAGAACGGTTCCTATTTCTGCGAGGCTGGCACCGGCATCAAAATTGGTAAGTTGCTGACGTAGAATCGCCGAAATTTCATCGGGCTTAATGTCCACCATAAGTATGAATTGAAAGATGAAAAGTTTACAAATTGTTCAGGGCGGCGTTTACTACCCTTTAATTTTCAGGCCGCAAAAGTAAGGTACGGGCGTGAGCTATGCAAATGAAAATAGGTGATAATTCTTATAATGAAACGGGACTTTAAAAATTGTATTTATTCTTATTACGAAGGGTTTTTCGAAGTATCTATATTATTTGAGACTGCCTCAACCGGGGATAATAAAAAACCAGCAGCCGCCAGTAAAAGGGTGTTTGATGGTTGCCAAAGTATTTTCTTCAATTAATAATGAATTTGAATATGGCTCATTGGCAGGCAAGTTCTATAGGCAGTTACATTGGCGCAGCCCGCATGTGGAGTGCCCGATTTAAAAGATTAAATCGCTGATCATGTCTGGAGGAGCGGCGTTTCCCCCCGCCATTATCCTCTGCAATAAACGATACCCTGCTAGCAACAGTTATCCACCAGGGTACTTAAGTAAGGCTGAAACCTGCTTGATTTATACGGTAGGCATCAGCACCCTTTCATACATTTCTTCGTAACGGGGAACGATATGATCAATATCAAACCGGCAAGCCTGCTCGTATGCACGCTGTTTAAAGCCTGCCAGCGTTTCGTCATCTTTTAAAATATCCAGCGCATAATCAGCCATTTCTTTTACGTGACCAACAGGAGCCAGGTAGCCCGTTTCGCCATGGATATTTATCTCGGGTAAACCACCTGCATTGCTGCTTACCACGGGCACATGAGCAGCCATTGCTTCCAGCGCACTCAACCCAAAACTTTCGTAGTCAGAAGTAAGTAAAAACAAATCGCTGATTACCATTATTTCTTCCATTTGCTCCTGTTTGCCTACAAAACGTACTTCATCACAGATGTTTAGTTCGCGGCAAAGTTCTTCTGCAGTATGGCGTTCGGGACCATCGCCCACCATCATTAATTTACTGGGTATTTTCTTATTTACGCGGTTAAAAATGTCAATCACATCTTCCACACGCTTTATTTTTCTGAAATTGGAAGCGTGCATCAATACTCTTTCACCGTTTGGTGCAAGCGCTTTTTTGAAGGCATCAATAGGCTTTTTAGAGAATCGCTTTACATCCACGAAGTTGTGAATCACTTCAATTTCTTTCTCGATATCAAAGATCTTGTAAGTTTCTTCCCGAAGATTATTGGATACCGCAGTAATTACATCGCTTTCATTAATACTGAATGCAACTACAGGTTTATAGGTTTTGTCTTTGCCCACCAGCGTAATATCGGTGCCATGCAGGGTAGTGATG
>JBKJNG010000380.1:0-4009 GCA_046596065.1 Phnomibacter sp.
AACTTATATCATTACCTGGTTCTGGACCTCTCTGGAATACCAGTTAATCTATCATACCAATAATCTTGGTACTGCAAAAGGTAAAATAGATATGGTGGTTAAGTTGCTAACCTTTCGTTTAAGCGATGAATTTCTGTTTCAGTATATTGATAAGGATCAATTGTACCAGGTAGCGATTACGGAGGGCAGCAAACCGTACTTAACAAGCCACGTTGCGCAGGATAATAAAGATCAGTTGTTCAAGCCCTATAAAGATCTTTGTGGAAGGATTGCCGATATTTTTCTTGCATATAACCCGGCTTATTTGTATCCGCGTTCGCTTTCCAGCACGTTGCTCGAAATGGCGCATTACCAGTTTTTCTTTAAAACCAATTTGCCATCACTTACTGATTTTGCAAACGATAAAGATGATACAGGAATCAATAAATTTCTAGCGCATCTTGTGTATAGTTCTTTGGACTCGAAATAAGTTATTGGTTCATTAGGGGAAATGCTTTCTGGTACAGCATTTTAGCACGACCTGAATGCAGCGGTCAATAAAATAAAGTCGGTTTGCGATGAGGCTGATTCATTGTCTAATCAAATCAGTATAGCGATAGCAGGAATTCAGCAGGATATAAATGCAGGTAACAGAACAGTTAATGCATGATTGAAGGACAGCACGATGGTTATTAAATTAAATTAAATAACACCCTCAGTAATATTGAAAAAGGACCCGATGGTTTTAACCAGAATACGGAAACGCTAAAACACAATTTTTTGTTCAGGGGATATTTTAAGAAACAGGAAAACAGAAAAAAGCTGAATGGGATAAAGCCGAAGGCAATTGAAAATTATCGGAATCAGTAAAGCTGAGGCTTATTGTATTCTATAGCTGTTATTTCCAGTTTGAGCCAGGTAAAATCTCCTGTTTTTAATTTCCACGTTACGTCTGATTTTATTGGCATTCGTATACCATTAATTACGGCAAATGCTGTTGTTCTTATCTGCCATAATTCTCTTACAGCGTTTACCTCACTACCTTTAAAACGGTTGGCATTGCAACCTGACAAACCGCCCTCTTTGTTAAACAAAAAATCAACCGTACCGCTGCTGCCTTTATAAGTGAGCGTAGCTTTAGCCGAAAAAGAATCTATTGATTGCCATTTTATATTTGATGATAGTGCTGCTGAGGGAAACCAGCAAATTTCCGCCAGGTATCGTTGCAAAGCACCTTCGTCTATTTTTTCACCGCCATCATCTGCCATCGTTATAAATGATAATATTTTGATCGCCATTTTTCCTTTGCCTTCTACAAATTTATCACGGCCTGTTGCCGTAATTAAAGGCAGTATTTTCATGTTTGCCTTCCAGATAAAAGCTGGATTGCCTGTAGTAAAATATTGCGTTGCAGTTATGTTAATCCATTTATCCTGTTCTGGTTTTGTACGCATCAAGCCTGTTTGTTTCAACCGAACGGCATACATGTTTTCTTTCCCTATAATACCACTTTTTGTTAACCATAACTGAACAGGGTAGGGCAAGCCGGTTAGCATTTCTTTTGAAATAACTGTTTTATCATAGGGCAAATCCTTGCTATACATTTGGTTTATCTCTCTATTAACCATGTTATTAAAATTCCAGGCAGGGATCGCTGCTACAATTGCAATAAAGATGATAATGTTTGCAATAGTACCGGCCTTTGCATCCCGCCAAGAGAATATTATCAACACCTGGGAAATGATGATCGCAATCAATGCCAGCATCCACCACCAATCGGTTTTCAAAACATACACAATCGAAGTTGCAAGAAGGAGTAGCATGGCAATCATCCACCATGTACCAAGCATTTTTGATATAGTTTCGGAAGGTGATGGCAATCTTTTTTTTGTAATTTTTTTTGCGATTGCCAATTGCCATTCTTTTATAAAGCCAATAGCATGAATAGCTCCGTGAAAACCTATGATGGATGCAAAAATCAGGCGAATCATTTTAGGGTTATTTAGTTGGCCATAATATTGTTTGTTATCGACTGGCTGCTTTTATTTCCTTCATTTGCTCTGCCCGCTTTGTAGGAATAGGCCTGCAATTGCAGTTTGCCTGGTGTTCAATATGCCATTTAATTCTTTGAGTAAGAGTTGGATTTTTTGGTATCCTGTTTTTTTCACGCCATGCTTTATTAATCGTCATAATTGATATTGTTTTTCTTTTAGATTAAGAAGCTATTTCTTTTTGTAAGCATTCGTAATTTAAAATGTCAATTGTTTTTTCATACAATTCCCTGGCTCGTTCAGGACTGCCTGCAATACAAACAAGACCGATTTTTCCATATTGCGATAATGCCCCAATCAAATGAAACGTTACACCTTCCTGTGTAGTGCTATCGTACATTATTCCATGATACATGGCAATTTCAATTAGGTCTTCTGGTGTTAATCCTGCATATGCGGGCGAGGCTACATTATCCGATGCAAAATAGTAGCGTGGTTGCCCTATTGGCATAACGTAAATTCCACTACTGGCATCGTATTCGCCATCAGTTAAAAACTGCAGCATTAAAAACGGATGAGTTGTGCCACCTTTTCGTAAATTAACTTCAATAGCGTAATGGGTCCATTTACTATTTTCAAAAATGGAAAGAAAATCTATGCTGAAACGCCCTAGTACACCAATCTCAACCATGCGTTTTGAAATGGTTTCGGCCATTTCAGCAATGGCAACAGCGTATGCTTGTGAAGCGGGGAAATTAGCACCTATAAATACCTGGTCGTCTTCGCCACCAAGTAATTGGTCGTGGGTGCTTATGATAGTAACTTCTCCAAGGGGATTTATGCGGCACTGTACTGAGGGTGATGTTTTTATTTCACCATCTAAAAAAGCTTCAACAATACCGCCCAACGATTCAAATTTTTTGAAAAACTGCTCGTAGTTCACCTTGTCGGCCACTATATGAATGTAGGGTAGAGATGCTTCTATCCGTTCTTTTAAATCGTGGCCTGGCAATACATTCATATAATTGAAAACTGCATTTCCTTCACCACTAAAACCTTCGTTTATTTTTATTACAGCTTTTTTTAATAGCGGATCTTTTGTTTTTAATTGATATAAAGCTTCAGCGATTTCTCTTTGCGTATGTAAATTTTCAAAACCATCCGGCAGATGAATGTCACAACTTCTAAATAGTTCCCTGCTGCCACTTTTACTGCCTAAATACAACAGGTCTGGATCGCAACCATAAACAGGAATGCCCAACCGTACTGCAATCGTACGTTCAGGTTCTGCAACATTAAAACAAACAAGATGCGCATGTTGTACGTCTGTGATTTGTTTTTTTATGCGGTCGATTACTCTTGGCCTTTCAAGTATTTTTTGTGTTAATGGTTTGGCTGAAGCATCATAGCAACTAAGCATGGTAAGTCGTTGCCTTGCATGCTTGCCTGTAATGCCCGGCAGCAGGTGCAGGTAATAATCTATAACTGCTTCGTCTATTGGCACACTGCTTAAATATACTAAATGCGTTTGGGGCATTCGTAAAAGCATTAACAGGCAAAGCATCCTTTCTTCGTAATACACATGACCTTTTATCTTTGAAAGTATTTCAAGATCAAGTGTCATCGAAGGAATGATAACAACTGTTCTGAAAGCGTGTTTATCAGGAAAAATGTTTTCATATTGGTATAAAAATCCTTCTTGTAATGCCTTAAAATCGTTTTTCTCTTCATTGCTTCCAGCTGTTGGGTTGGCAGGAAAATCAGTGAAACATCTTTTGTTATAATTTATATCATTATCCGTCAAAAACATTTTGCAATTTATAAAATAATGGGGCCTGCAACCAATGATATTCGTCATAATGGCGTTGATTGTTCAGTTGCTTATGTAAGACGTAATTGTTTGAGGATACAAAATTTATATTCAGGCGGGTTTGGAGGCATTAAAATCAAGTAATTTGAGTTTAACTATCATTTCTTTTTTAATTTTTGCTTTATTGGCTAAACAATCTTTTGTTATTTTATTCAAATTTTTTTTTTCC
>JBKJNG010000382.1:0-2750 GCA_046596065.1 Phnomibacter sp.
CAGACCGATAAAAAAATCGGGCGGCAATTATAATCGCTGACAGATCCGATAGTTGGTATTTTTTATTTTTCAGGATGGATAATTTGGATGCAATTGAAAGGCTCAAATATTTTACAATGGTCGTTTAATATTGTGCGTCATTCTTTGGAGCATAACAGCGCTTCAACCCTTTATTTGCTGCTCTTGATTCACTCTTTCAGGTAAATGCTATAAAGCGGCAGAATCTAAACATGCTTAAAATACTTGTTGAAGAAAGATATTTAATCCTGAATTTTAACCTGAAACTTTTACGCAATAGACAAACTGATAAATTCAGGGATGCCATAATGCTAAAGAGAGAGCTCTACTAAACAATACTCAGTGACTAAAACTTTGCAATTTCTTTCAGGCGGTGGTGAAATGGGTACTTTGATACGGGATCATAATTGGGAATCTTCCCCAATTGGCCCTGCCGAAAAATGGCCACAAAGCCTGCGTACTACGCTTAGCATTTTGCTCAATTCGAAATTTCCGATGTTCTTGTACTGGGGTCACGACCTGGTTTGTTTTTACAATGATGCCTACCGCTTTAGCCTGGGTAATGATGGAAAGCACCCTTTACTATTGGGAATGAAGGGCGAAGAAGCCTTTCCTGAAACATGGCATATTATTAAAACTCCAATTAATCAAGTACTTAAAGGGGGTGACGCTACCTGGAGTGAAGATCAATTTATCCCCATATATCGGGAAGGAGAAATGAAAGATGCTTATTGGACTTTCAGCTTTAGCCCGGTTAAAGACGAAAGCAATCAGACAGCGGGCGTATTTTTAACTCTTATTGAAACCACGGAGAAAGACAACAATTTTAAAAAATTAAAAGAAACCCATGATCAGTTGGCCTTTGCAATAGAAGCAACAGAATTAGGCACCTTTGATTTAAATCCACTAACAAATAAATTTATTGGCAACAACCGGTTGAAGGATTGGTTTGGCCTGCCCCATGATATTGAGGTTGACCTTGTACTGGCAATAAATGAAATGGTTGAAAAAGACAGAAGTCGTGTTGCTGATGCTATACAAAAAGCGTTGCAATTTGAATCGGGTGGGCTGTATGATATTGAATACGGTATTTTAAATCCGGTAACCAAACAGGAACGTACTGTTAGAGCCAAAGGAAGAGTATGGTTTGGTGATGATAAAACTGCTTACCGTTTTACCGGAACACTGCAGGATATTACAGAACAGGCAATCACCAGAAAAAAAAATGAAGAAAGCGAACAGCATTCACAAAAGGAGCGCAAGTTGCTACACGATTTTTTTACACAAGCACCTGCCGCACTTGCCATTCTAAAAGGACCTGAATATGTATTTGAATTTGCAAACCCTGATTACATAAAGCTTATTGGCGGCCGTAATCCTACAGGTAAAAAGCTGCTTGAAGCACTACCCGAAGTAGCAGGGCAGGGCTTTATTGAGCTGCTTGATAATGTATTTAAAACGGGCGAAACATTCAATGGAAAAGAAATGCCTATTATGGTGGATCGAGGCAGCGGAAGCCTCGAACAGTTATATCTAAATTTCACGTATCAGGCATTTACAACTGACATTGGTGAAACAGAAGGTATTTTAGTTTTTGCTTATGATGTTACCGAATTGGCAATGGCTCGCCAAAAAGTGGAAGCTAATACATTGTTGATTCATAACATATACATGAATGCACCTGCTTCTATCTGTACATTTAAAGGTCCCAATCATATTTATGAGTTGGTTAATCCGGCTTACCAAAAATTATTTGACAAGCGTGACCTGGTGGGTAAAACACTGCTGGAGGCGCTGCCAGAACTGGAAGGCCAGGGCGTTGATAAAATATTGGACAATGTTTACAACACAGGAGAAATTTTTACCAGTACGGAGATTCCCGTAATGATTGCAAGGGCAAACAACGTAGCGCCTGAACAGCGTTATTATAACACCACCATGCAACCCATTTATGATGAGGCGCATAACATAATTGGGGTTGTAAATTTCGGCTATGATGTTACCGAACAAATAATGGCCCGCAAACAAATTGAAGGAAGCGAACAACGTTTTAGCAATATCCTGTCGCAATCGCTTACGGCAATCGCTATTTTTAAGGGCCCGGACATGGTAGTGGCTTTTGCCAATGAGCCAATGCTTAATGGGATGGGAAAAGGAAATGAAATATTGAACAAACCATTGGTGGAAGGAGTACCTGAATTAAAAGACCAGGTATTTCCAAAACTGCTTGCTGATGTTTACACTACCGGAGTGGCTTACGAAGGATTTGAAACCAAAGCCATTCTTGTGCGCAACGGAATACCCGTAGATGCTTATTTTAATTTTGTGTACCAACCCTACCGGGATGTTGATAATTCTATTACGGGCGTAACCGCGTTAGCCACCGAAGTAACCGAGCAGGTGCTGGCAAAAAAACAAATTGAAGACAGCGAAAACCAATTTCGCATTTTTGCCGACAGTATTCAAAACCTTGCTTGGATTGCCAACGGAGACGGATTGATTTATTGGTACAACCAGCGATGGTATAATTATACCGGAACCACTTTTGAAGAAATGGAAGGTTCGGGATGGCAAAAAGTACATCATCCCAACAAAATTGAAAAAACTATTGAGTTTCTAAAAGAAGCATGGAAAAAAGATGAAGCCTTTGAGCTAACCTGTCAGCTTCGCGGAGGTGATGGTGCATATCGTTGGTTTCTTACCCGTGCCTATCCTGTAAAAGATACTAATGG
>JBKJNG010000495.1:0-4266 GCA_046596065.1 Phnomibacter sp.
TTTTATTACCCGAATAACTGCCTGCTGATTATTTCAGGCGATGTTGACCACACAAATATTTTTCCTGAGACTGAGGCTATTTTTGGCTCCTGGAAAAGCTCAGCTTTCGATCCTGCAAAAGAATTTCCCATACCGGAGATTGAGCCGCTAATGCAGAATAGTTATGTTGTAATAGCATCTCAGCTGGCGCAATCGCCGCTACTTATTTTGCGATGGCAGGGGCCCGATACCAGGAACGATTTGCAGGGCACCTATGCTGCGGATGTTTTTTCATTTGTTTTGAACCAGCGTATGTCTAAACTAACAAAGGCATTGCAGGAAAGCGGCCTTGCAACCGACGTGGTTATTAACTATTATTCTCAAAAATATGTGGGGCCTGTTACCTTTTCTGTAACGCCAAATCCATCAAAAATTAAAGCGTGTTACCAGGCCATGCAAAAAGAAATAGCGCAGTGGGACGATGATGCTTATATAAGCGACATGCAGTTGGAAAGGGCTAAAAAGATATTGTACATAACGCAGGTGGAGGAACGGGAGGAAGTTGCAAGATATACGCGTGTGCTGTCGTCTTGGTGGGCATGTTCGTCAATCGATTATTATACCTCTTACCGTGATAACTTGAATAAGGTAAGCCGCCAAAACATAAAGGATTATGTTGGCAGGTATATAAAAAATAAACCCTTCTGTGCCGGTCTCATCATTCCGCAAGGTTCCGGCCTTTCTGCTGACCCTGATTTCTACTTCTCTAAATAAGTTATAATGAATACTGCCTTTTCAAATTATTATAAAGCTGGTAAAATACTTGTATTGCTGTTTACAGCAGCAACGGTTTTTGCGCAAAACAACACAGAAGAATTTACTGTTGACGGCCTGAAAGTGATATTGCATCAAACACAAAAAGAAACGCTGGCAATGAGCATGTATTTCAGAGGTGGGTCGGCAAATTATACTGCCCAAAATGCCGGCATTGAATCTTTGGCATTATCCGGAACCATAGAATGCGGCACCGGTAAATATTCGGCCGGCGAGTTTAATGACCAGGTAGATGAATATGGATTGCACCTGGAGGGTGATGCCAGCAACGATTATGGACTGGTGAAACTGAAATGCATTTCAAGGTATATGAATGAAGCATGGAATTTGTTTTCCTCGGCTATTGCATCGCCCGAATTTGAAACGCAAAAATTTGATCTTTTAAAAGACCAGAAAATAAGTGAGCTAAATGTAGCATTATCAAATCCTGACAGAAGGCTTAGCCAGCTTGCCAAAGAATTTGCTTTTGCCGGCACACCTTATGCCGTTAATCCCGATGGCACTGTAGCCAGTTTAACGGCTTTAAACCGCAACGCAGTAAGCGATTATTATTTCAATACTTTGCTTAATAAGAGCAAGATGTTTTTGGTTGTTGCCGGCAATATTTCCCGCACTGATCTTGAAGCGAAAGTAAAGGCTGCTTTTTCAGCGCTGCCTGATAAACCATACACGCCTTCGGATATTACCAGTCAGCTTTTTACAGAAGAGATTTCTAAAATTGAGGACCGCCCGATTGCCACCAATTATGTCTGCGGTATTATTAATGCACCTTCTCTTAATAGTCCTGATTATCCTGCTTATCGTTTGGCCATTATTATTTTGCACAGCGGCCTGTATGATGTTATCCGTTTAAACCGCCATCTTTCCTATGCACCCGGGGCATTTGTATCGGCGGGAAAAATTGCTTATACCACCATGTACGCCAGCACGTCGCAGCCACAGGAAACGGTAAAAACAATGCGCAATGTGCTTGCTATTGTAAAAGACAGAAGATACTCCGACAAGTTGCTCGGCGACATTAAAAAAAGCCTGTTACTTTCTGCCGCAAAACACCAGGAAATAATGTCTGACATTGCCGGTGAACTGGGTAATGCTGAAATAATGGGAAACTGGAAACTCGCTGAAAATTTAGATTCACGCATTGAAGCGGTTGACTCCAAAGACATAACCCAGGTATTGAATCATTATGTAAATAAGATTGTGTGGGTTTACCTTGGTGATTCCGAATTGGGAAAAAAGTCTTTTAAATAATGCTTTTTACCAGGGTTGCACAAGTTGGCCTGGTAATAATATAAAAGGCAAAATGACCATTAAAAAGAGGTTTGGTTGATGCTGGAATTTTATTGTAGACTGAAACCATGGATATTACTTATAAAATTGCCCGAAGTGCCAGAGGATGCCCGATGGGTCGTGCAGGAAGCATTCCCGGCCCCATTCATATGTGCGTATGGGAGTTAGTCTCACTTTCTCGTACCGGGCAGGGAGATCCAGGGCCACAAGTTCCTCCCAGAACTTTTTTACATCTTCCACTTCCATAAATAGCATCAGGTTATTGATCCAGTCTTCCACATAGGCATCCTGCAGGTAAAAAGCTAAGTTTTGGTTTTTGAAAACCGACATGTCAGTAGCCAATATGCTTTCTTCAAAACCAAGTTCCCGGTAAAACCGGCGGGAAACTTCATAGTCTTTTGCCCCTATAAATGGCCGGATGGATAAAACTTTTTGCTGCATAAGATTTGTTTTTGTGGATGGCAATCCATGATTAGCGAAGATGCATCATTGGAGTTGTATTTATAAGCCTTCCATTTTTAAAAAATAACGCTGTTACACTGACTGTTTCAGGCAGCAAGTTGCAAACCTGAATCGCCATTAACAGGCTTGCCAGGTTGGTTACAGTTTACCAGACAATTGCTGTTTTCCATGGAACACTATCCAAAAGGTAAGTTTAGCTATTATTGACTTGAAGAAAGAAAGCTTTAATTTCCACGGCCTGATATAAAAAAGCTTTTACAATATGGAAATAGGCGTAGACAGTTTTGCAGCCCAATTTGATGATAACACAAATAACAAGCTAACCAACGAGGATTCGATGGGCCTGCTGCTTGAAAGGATTGAGCATGCTGACAAAATGGGACTGGATTTATTTGGCATTGGCGAGCACCATCGTAAAGAGTTTCTCGATTCGGCGCCTGCATTGATACTTGCAGCGGCAGCGGCACGCACCAAACGCATACGGCTTACGAGTGCTGTCACCGTGCTGAGCGCCGCGGATCCCGTAAGAGTTTTTCAAAACTTCGCCACGCTGGACCTGTTGTCGAAAGGCCGCGCTGAAATGGTTGTGGGGCGTGGGTCATTCATTGAAGCCTATCCCCTGTTCGGTTTGAACCTTCAGGATTATGATGTGCTTTTCGCAGAGAAACTCGACTTGCTTTTAAAGATCCGCGACAATGAATTTGTAACCTGGCAAGGCAAGTTCCGGCCAGCGATGCGTAACCAGCCTGTATACCCCCGGCCAGTTCAAAAATCGCTTCCTGTTTGGCTTGGTGTGGGCGGCACGCCGGAATCGTTTATAAGAGCAGGCCTGTTGGGAATGCCGCTGATGGTAGCTATCATAGGTGGCGAAACGCATCGCTTTGGTCCATTGGTTGACCTCTACCGCCGGGCTGGCTTGCAGGCCGGGCATAAACCAGAACAGCTGAAGGTAGGCATGCACGCTTTTGGTTATGTGGCTGAAACCACGCATCAAGCTATGGACGAAATGTTTGAAGGGTATAAAGTGGCCATGAGTGGCACCATTGCCAAAGAGCGGGGCATGCCACCTGTTACCAGGCGAAGCTTTGACGCACAGGCAGGCCCGTTAGGAGCGTTTCTTGTAGGTAGTCCGGAAGAGGTAGCGGAAAAGATAAAACGGCACTCAGACGCCCTTGGAGGACTTGTAAGGGTTACGTTTCAAATGGATACGGCTAACCTGCCGCACGAAAAACTCATGAACGCCATCGAATTGATTGGAACAAGGGTGATCCATTTGGTAAAACAGTAAAATGAAACAATGAACAATGAACAATGACAGGGCGGATTGTAATTTTGCACTATGAGCCAGCAAGAAAAAAGCTATAAAAGTTGCCAGAGTTGTGGTATTCCTATGGATAAAGCTGCCGGCCACGGCACGGAAGCGAACGGCAGCGAAAACCTAAAATATTGCAGTTATTGCTATAAAGATGGTGCCTTTGTTCAACCGGGTTGGAAGGCTGCAGATATGCAGGCCTATGCATCGAAAAAATTGCAGCAATATGGTTTGCCTGCGCTCGTTGCAGATTTAATGACCAAAGGCATTCCTAAACTGGAGCGCTGGCAAACAGAAGAATCCTGAAATTTTTTTATGACCATTAGTGCATTTAGCGGCAAATAAAATCAGCATGCACATGCACGTTTGGTTACATATTAACCAGACCA
>JBKJNG010000609.1:0-2545 GCA_046596065.1 Phnomibacter sp.
GCTGGAAGCGGTGGTGGTGGTGGTTATAACTGGTCCCTGAACACTGGTTCCTCCAACGATGCTATTACTCGTATTACTAAACCACTCGTATGTAATAGCGGCAGCACCGCTGCCGGAAGCGGTAGTTATAGTAGCAGAAAGTGGCGTTGCCATGTCTCCAGCACAATAACTAAATGGGCCGGTTGTTGTAAGGTTAATTCCGGTAACACATTCCGATTGAGCCAAAACCTTTACGGTTGGCAACATTGCCATAAAAAGAGTTACAACAATCAACCTGCCGATCCATCCTTTAAAACAATTGTTGCCGAATAAGGGTGTGTTGGCAAAAGAGTTAAGTTTTTGCATAGCAAAGGGTTTGAATGGGTTGTTTATAACAGGGCTAGGTTCAGAAGCACGGCTTTTGAAAAATGAGTAACCCAGCACTATGCAGTTTTGGTGAGGGGTTGGCTGGCTTTTCCCCCAGTTATTTTCACTTGATTTCATTTTTGGCCTCATATTTGTGTTAGTTAACAAAAGTTACTTAGGCCATCATTTTTTAATGATAACGGCTGATAACCTGGTTTTCCTTCACTAATGGCAAATAGTGGCTTCCTTGTACCCATGGGGCTGAAATAAGGACGGCAAACAAATTAATACTACGGGGCATATATCAATTTTACCTGGTATGCCCATCTTACCAACAACTTTTACAAGAACGTAAGTGATCGAATGTATACCAACTTTCGATCTTTATAAAATCCCCGTTCAAATTTTGATATTCAGTTTCAAAGGATTGCCGCCCAACAGTTTGATTAATATCTGTTTGCCTTTCTTCCTAAACTTAGTCCATAATTTTCATTAAGCATTATTTTTTTAAGAAAGACTGAACATTTACTTCGGATTCGGATTGCGCCCGGACTGGCTATTTAATTGACAATCGCAACCCGAAAACCTGGTGTTCGTCTTAAAGCTAAACAGGCATTCCCTGGTCATACTCACGTTCCAGATTAACCTGCTGCATTTACGTACTTTTCATAAAGTCGGTTTGCGCTAACTTTAAACCGCAGCAAAAAAAGACAAACACGTGGGTTTTAGGTGTTTGTCTTTTTTTTACTGATTAGTATCATTCTTTCATAAAGCGGAAGTTAGCATGTATACCATCTTCTGTTTGCACCTGCAGTGTGTATACTCCTTTTGCGAGTAATCCTACAGAAATCGAAAATTTATTTTCACCAGCCACAAGGTTCGTTTTATAAATACCCATTTTCCGGCCAGCCATATCCAGCAGTTCTGCATGAACGGTTTGCGATTTTACAGAGTGGATTTTTACAAAGGTTTCAGACTGCACAATCGTAGGTTGCAAGCCCATTATTACCGTCATCTCTTTACCAGCCATTACCAGTACAGTTTTACTGTAAAAGGTTTTGCCGCTTTTTTCTTTAACCAGCAGGCGGTAATAATGCGAGCCTGCGGATAAAGACTGATGCTGGTAGCCATATTGCTTTGTACCATTTTTACCTGCAATTGAAGCCAATGCGGTAAAGCTGCTACCGTCAGAACTGTGCTGCAATTCAAAAGCACCCAGGTCTTTGCTATCAGCAATGGTCCAGTTTATGAGTCCATCGCCATTTACAAGTTTTGCATCAAAACTTACTAATTGTACAGCTAATATAACATTGTAGGCATAACCATTTGTAAAGGGGCCGAATGAGCTATTGGCAGCGGAATAGATATACCCGTTATCCTGGTAAAACCTGAATTCAGGGCCAGAGCTGCTGAAATTTCCTGCACTGGCGGTAAAATTCCATCCACTTATACTTACATCTTTTCTTACCACCGCAACATTGCAGGCGCTGCAAGGATCCGGAGTTGGAGCATTATTGTTGCCGATCCAATTATTGGTTCCAGGATTGGCATAAGGAATTTTTATTTTGGCATTGGCGGTGCCGCCACTTTGGTCCACCTGCCAGTATTCAGGCACAATTCCAATAAGACCAGTTCCGAGCATTACGCTTGGCGCAGGATGCGGCGTTGGAAAATACTCAGATGTAAAGGTGGTAGTAGCAGAAGTGGTGGTTGGTTGCACCGCCATATCCTTATAAACGGGTACACCACTTATTACCTTCCCAATGGGGTAAGCATATTCGCTGGCCACACCTGACGTATTAAATTCTTTGGCTAATTGCCCGTTTATAAATGAATTGATACCCGGTGAGCCTGCCACCGGTTTAGCTGTGGTGGTTAGGGTTAAAAGCCCATAACTAACAGCTGCGTTAAGTATAGCTCCGGGAGGATTTGAATGCGTATTTACAATGCCCTTAAGCAGGGTCAATTCATTTGAAACGCGAACATTTGAATTCAAAGTAACACCTGCTGTAACGCTGCTGGTGTTACTTTGAATTCAAATGTTGGCGTTTCAAATGAATTGACCCTGCTAAACGGCATAGTGAATACACATTCAAATCCTCCCGTACCTACACTTAATGCAGCTGTCAATTATGGGCTTTTAACCCTGACCACCACGGCTAAACCTGTAGCAGGCTCACCGGGTATCAATTCATTTATA
>JBKJNG010000074.1:0-10567 GCA_046596065.1 Phnomibacter sp.
TTGCTTACAGCTCCCTTCAATAAAAAGAATAAGGAACGCAAGCCCAATACCGCAAAGATGTTAGAGGAATATATAACCAGTATATCGGAAGAACTGAACGGAATTTTTGGATTATCACGAACCAATGAAACCACGGTAGGTATGCTGTCTAACGCAAAAACAATATCTGTGGCTGCGAGCATTAAAACAACCAGTGATAATTGGGTTAGGTAGGTCTTATTATTCTCTTTTATAACGTACCTGCCATTGGGTTCGACATGGCTGATGCGCAAGAGTTTGGTCGCCCAAATATAAATTTTTGTATGCCCGGGATCATACTCCGATTCTTCATTCTGAAAAAATAATTTGAAGCCTGTATAAAGTAAAAATGCACCAAACACATATAGTAACCAATGGAACCTGTTGATCAGTTCAATGCCCAGTGCAATAAATACAATCCGGAAAACAATGGCAAGCAGAATACCAATAAGTAATGCACGGCCGGCATCTGTTTCTTTAACTTTAAAGAAGGAAAATATGAGGATGAAGACAAAAATATTATCGATACTCAGGCTCCATTCCATTAGGTAGGCCGTAATGTATTTAACGGCAGCCACACTGCTTTCTTCCCACCACAAAAAGCCAAAAAACACCAGCGATAAACCAACCCAAAAAAGGGTTTGGTATAAAGCCATTTTTATAGAAACAACTTTATGATTTTTACTGAGCAGACCAAGATCCAGCGCCAGTGCAATTACTATTACAATGCCAAAAACGATATATGCTATTTGTATAGTGGACATATTTTTTTTATCTGTTTACAGTAGCGGACGATGCCTGTAAAAATAGGGCTGTATTCTTTATGCGTATTTACGTTGCCTGCGCCAATTATAAACTATGCCGGCCAGTAAGATCAACAAAACAGGCAGGCCAATATTCAGCCATTGCCAGCTAGTTTTATTTGCTTCCAGTTTTTTGGGATCCAGCAGGCGTAAGGTGTATTGCCTGCTTCGGCTGGCCATAATACCGCTTTCATCAGTAAGATATTCCAATGCGTTCAGCAGAAAATCTTTATTGGCAAACTTGTATTGCGTGTAAGGATTTTCGCCCATAGTACCCGGGCCTTCACGGCTAAAACCGTTTAAAACCCAATCACCATCACCGGTTACCAGTAGTTTGCCTTCCTTTTCGGCATTTGGCAAAAAGGGTCTGCTATGTATTTTTAAACTATCTGCAAGATTGGCGCTTAACCGGTTGGCAAAAAGGCTTTTAAATTTTCCCTGCAACAAAACTGCCAACGGAATATTAGCTTGTTTGTACGCAGAAGCATTTTCCATTTGCTTGAGTACCTCTACTGTTACAATAGTTGGTGCGCCGGTTAACCTGCTGGTATTGCTTGTACTTAGCAGGATGTCTTTTTGAATGCCGGGCGCCTGAACAGTATCTACACTATTGGGAAATTGCATAACCACCGCATCAAGGTTTTTGGCGATAGGATGATTGGAACTACTATATAACAAAGGGAAATAAGGCCAGGGCAGCAATTCAATTTGAGGTTGGCCGCCAACATTTCCTACGTTTTGCGGCAGCATGTCACTTTGTTTATCCTGTACCAGGTCGTTGTTTATTCTTGCCCCGTACCTGAACAGCAAGTCATCAAGCCGAAGGTCGCGGGAGTAGGCAGTAAACTCTTTGCCACTTGCTACCAGGCTGTCCATTCCGGCATTCAGCGCATCAACTAAAAACAAAATATGGCCGCCACGCATCAGGTACTGATCCAGTTTTAGTTTGTCTTCATCAGAAAAACCAGTCGTGGGTTTTACAACCATCAACGCTTTAATACTGTCACTTATGTACGGTTGCTGCTGCAGGTTTAGCAGGTAAAAACGGTATTTCGATTGAAGGGTTTGGCGCAGATCGTAGGTTTCAGGACCAGCCGGTTCGCCATTTCCCATAGCGTATGCAACGAATGGAACCTGTTGCCGCACCAGCGATTGGATGGCCGAAGTGAAGTTATATTCCATCTGTGCCTCGGCATTATTAATTACTTCGAACTGTAATAAGGAAGCACCAGGATTAAGAAAGCCTTTGCTGCCCTGGCCTTGTAGCAGGTTAACAGTGGCATATTCACCCTTGTACTCAAGTAAGGCAATGGGATAATTGAATACGGCACGGGTACCACCTTTTTCAATTTCATTTTGCTTAACTGCATTTTGTTTCAGCCATTCACTTTTGGCAGTATCGTTTATGGGAAAACGAACCGAATCTTTCAGGAATGTGTCGGCATCTACAAATGTGTAAGTGATTTTGTTATTGCTGTAGCGACGGCAGTTCTCTAGAAAATCAACTGTACTATTTTGAAGTTTTTTAAATCCGGATGGCAATTTTTCTCCCTGCAGTAAAACGGTCACCAATAAAGGATTGTCGAGCCGACCAAGTAACTGGCGGGCTGGATTACTAATGGTAAAACGTTTTTCGCCGGTAAGATCAATACGGCCTGGTAAAAAGCTAATGGCATAAACAAGTAATGCCGCTAAAGCGAGCAACACCCAAACGCCGGCTTTCGATTTTAAAAGTTTGTTCATTGTTGTGGTTCATTTTTGAACCGGGAAATTTTATTAAGTCAAACGTGAAATGTCAGACGCGAAACGTGAAATGAAACGTGAAATGCTAAAACCTATTTGAAAAATGAATTGTTTCACTTCTGACGTTTTACGTTTCACTTACTCCCACTCGCCACTCACTTTTTCATCACCAGTTTTTTTGTAAACAATAAAAAAAGCAAACTGATAATGAAGAAGAATAAAAGGTCTTTTATTTCAATTAATCCGCGACTCAGGTTTTGGTAATGTATATCGGCGCCAAAATTTTCAACCCAGTAATCGGCTCCGCCTTGTAAAGCAGGAATGCGGCTTACGGCGCTAAACCCCATGTAAATTAAAAAGCAAACAAAGGCACTTAACAGGAAGGCTACTACCGAATTTGAGCTTAATGCCGAACAGCAAATACCAATGGCCGTAAACAAGGCAATTAAAAAAATAAGTCCAATATAGGCGCCTGCAATACCTCCGCCATCGAAAGATCCATTAATGCTTAAGATTCGTATGGTAAATACATATACAAAAGTTGGAACAATGGATAATAAGGCAATTGCAAGCGCCGCAAAATATTTTCCACCAATAATTTGGCTAAGCGATACCGGCTTTGTTTTTAGCAATTCCCACGTGCCACTTTTTATTTCGTCTGAAAAACTGCGCATGGTTATAGCCGGAACAAGCAACAACAAAATGTAGGGCGCCAGCTCAAAAAATTTATCGAGGGTGGCATATCCATAATCAAGGATACTGGTTTCCGGAAAAATAAAAAGAAAGAGCCCCATAATTAATAGGAATACACCCATGGCAAGGTGGCTTGTAAGGCTGCTAAAAAACTGGCTGATTTCCTTTTTAAAAATCGGGTACATAATTGTGCGGCAAAATAAGGACAGTGCTAACAAAATGCTGTTGTAAAAAACTGAAAATGATGGTTTTGATAAAAATGCTCATCATTAACAGGGAAGAATTATGAATTCAGCGCCACTTTTTAATTAATTATCTATAAAAAACAACCGCCACTTCACCTTGTTCCTAAAGGCATGGTAATTCATCGCCTCATAAATTCATCTTAATAATCATTATCTATGAAACGATTATTAATATTATTTCTCTCGCTAATGATGGTTTTTGGCGCCACACTTCAAACCATTGTGGCCCAGCCAGCGCACCCGCATCATCACCATAAAAAAAGAAAGTGGGGAAAACGCCCGCCCAGACCACCCAGGCCGCCGCGACCACCTCGTCCGCCACGTCCGCAATTGCCACCACACGCAGTCAATTCTAGCTCGTTTGTAAATAACGAATCACAATTATCCTAATAAAACAAAGAAGTCATGGTCCCGGCCGTGACTTCTTTGTTTGTGGAAGCTGTTTAATTGTTAACAGAATCACCAATCCGAAAATCCGTTTGGATTCAGCTATGGTTTCAGCAACTTAAATGCGTGGTACCATTCGTTTTGCAACATACCTGGTATGCACCATAAAATGCAAAGTGGCTCGATGGCCCGGGCTGCTTCAACCGCACCCATATCAGCAATTTCCCAACCAAATGCGGTAAGAATTGAAGAGACAGATTCTTTGGCAGCCTGGTTATTGCCACAGATAAACATGGTAGGTGTTTCCCTGAATTTTGGTTTATACATAACCGCATTGCCAACGCTGTTAAATGCTTTTATTACAAAAGCATTGGGCAATAAGGCCTGTATACGTTCCATCAGGCTTTCATTATAAGTTGTAAAAAAACTGAGCACCCCATTAACCGGTGGTGTTTTGTTGATAGGGTTGGTGGCATCAATCACAATTTTTTCGTCGAAATTGGCTATGCCAGCCAGTTGCAAAGCCGCTTCAGCTACCGAGCCACCCACTGCCAGCACAATAATATCAGCGAATTGTGCGGTTGTATCAAAACTCCCAATGGCCACGCCGGTATTTTCTGCCTGCCATTTCTGTATATCGGATTTAGTGGTATCACGGGTGCCCAGCATAACGGGGTTACCTTCCAAAAAGAATGCTTTGGCCAAAACCTGTCCTACAATTCCAGATCCTATGATTCCAATATTCGTTTTATTGGTGTACATAATATTTACTTTAAGATGAATGATAATTTATTTAAGCCTTGTATGCCGCTGCGAATCCTTTTGCAAAATCTTCCAGTTTTACCTTGCCGAAAATTGTTGGTTTATGGGCAGCGTAATCTTCCATCATGGTACCGGTGCGCATAGCAGCACCCATTTCGGTATAATTATTGGCAACTTCCTGTGGTAAGCCAGCCTGCACCATTCCTCCGGTAGATTGTTCATCTGTAAACTCCACCCATGGCAGCGATGGATTGCTAATGGCTTTTCCCAGTGTGGCAGCAATTTCAGCGGGTGTTCTTTCGTCGCTGGCAATGTATTTAACTGTATGTCCTTTAAAGTCCAATGCAAGCAGCGCTTCGGTTGCGGCTTCAGCAATATCAGATGTATCAGAAAGAATTATGGTATTGCCAGCCGCGTTATTACTTCCGATAATGCCCATGTTTTTAACCATGCCGATATTAGCAAGCAGGTTACTGAAAAAGTAGCCCGGCCGCAAGTGGAGGATATTTACGTTTTCCAACTGGTTCAATGCGTTTTCGGCACGATGTAAACCGCTTACCGGTCCGGCGCCTTCGGCCATATGAGCGCCAATGCTACTTAAGTTAACCACCCATTTAATTCCGTTAGCCTTTATGGCTGCTGCATAGTTTTTACCAACGGAACCAATATGTGCTTTCCAATCCCCTGCATCCCATTTAGGAGGCACCATGGTATAAACAACATCGGCACCGGCAAAGGCTGCTTTTAAAAATTCCGGATCTTCTACAGAACCTGCCGCGGCGGCGGCGCCTAGCGCTTCAATGGCTGCGATGCGGTCCTTGTTGCTGGTAATAACTTTTACCTGGTGGCCTGCTGCCAAAAGGTTTGTAACAATGGGCTGGCTGATATTGCCCAATGAGCCGGTAATAACATAATTCATGTTTTTAAATTTTTTGATGTGGTGATAGATATAATTGTTTAAGAAACGCTTTTAATCTTATTTATTTGTATATACAAATGATCAGTTAAAAAAAATTAGCCGAGCTTATCAGACAGTTGATTAAGGTTATTAACCATTTTGACGCTTTCAGCTTTACCTAAAATATCGGTGTAGCTTTTATAAAAATTTGCTATACAGGTTTTTAATTCAGGCAATGCGTTTTTGCCAGTAGGGGTTGCATACACATTGGTAACCTTTCCCTCGGTTACACGCACTACTAATTTCTTTTCTTCCAGTTTTTCAATTAGCCTGGAAATAGTGCTGGGCGTGAGTTGCAGGTGATCTGACAAGGTGCCGGGCTGTAATCCCGGTTCTTCAATCACCATCATTAATAAATACGCATGGCTGGGCGAAAGGCCAACCGGTTTCCATGCTTCTACCGCTAATTTTTCAACCTTACGTGCCAGCGCATTCGTGGTAAAGTAGAGGCATTTACAATATTTACTTTCTGATGGCTTCATTAATTCGTGTAACCAGTAATTTATTTGAGCCAGCAAAGATAGAAGAACTATTATTGTATATACAAATATAATTTATGATTGTTATTTTAGCGTCATTTTAAATGCTTAACCTATTTCACCAACCTGTGATACAACAAATCAACCTTTATCTTTGAAACGTGAGCAATCCCAACCTCAATATCGATAAGAGTAGCCAGGGCGCTGTTGAACAAGAATACGAAAACAGTATACGGCCAAAGCAAATAGACGAATTCAGCGGTCAGCCACAACTGATCGAAAATCTTTCCATTTTTATAAAGGCCGCCAAACTTCGGGGCGAAGCCCTGGATCATGTTTTGTTTCATGGGCCGCCGGGCTTGGGTAAAACCACGCTCAGCCGCATTGTTGCCAACGAACTGGGCGTAAACATTCGTGAAACCAGCGGACCTGTTATCGAAAAAGCCGGTGACCTGGCCGGATTACTAACCAACCTTGAACCAAACGATGTATTGTTCATTGACGAAATTCACCGGCTGAGCACAAACGTGGAAGAATATTTGTATTCCGCTATGGAAGATTACCGGATCGATATTTTAATTGATACCGGCCCAAATGCACGCAGCATTCAAATAAATCTTAATCCGTTTACACTAATCGGCGCCACTACCCGCAGTGGTTTATTGACTGCTCCGCTGCTAAGTCGTTTCGCTATCAAGAACCGACTGGATTATTATACGGCAGAAGTGCTTCAGAAAATAGTGTTGAGGAGTTCCGGCATTCTTGGTACAAAAATTACCAGCGATGCGGCGTTTGAAATTGCCCGCCGAAGCCGCGGTACCCCGCGTATTGCAAATGGCCTGTTGCGCCGCATGCGTGATTTTGCACAAATACTTGGTAATGGCGTTATTGACCTGGGAATAACACAACATGGTTTGAAAGCCTTACATGTAGATGAACACGGCCTGGATGAAATGGATAACCGTATACTGGCTGCCATCATTGATAAATTTAAAGGCGGCCCAGTGGGATTAACAACCATTGCAACCGCGGTAGGCGAAGAGTCTGGCACTATCGAAGAAGTTTACGAACCATTCCTGATACAGGAAGGTTTTTTGCAACGAACGCCAAGGGGCAGGGAAGTCACAGCAAAGGCATACAATCATCTTGGCCGGCAAATTCCCGGCACGGGTTTGCAACCTTCACTATTTATATAATCGACTTGCTCCTGCAACCAACTATACAACCGATAAAATGGTCAACTAAAAAACATGTCATCACTTTCTAATATTCCTTCACGAAAGCTTATTAATGCTTTCACTGAAAACCTGTACGAATCTTTGCTACCCATAATTGCAGCGGACGATAACCGTTGTTTGGAAGCCATTGTGATTAAAAAAATGGAGGCCGAACTGGAAGGTTTTTTAGCCACAGTTTTGCAGGACGATCAAAAAGCAACGGAAACAGGGAATGCGCTTTTTGCAAAAATGGATGCCATTGCCACCAACCTGCGGCAGGATGCAGAACTGATCCTTCATTTCGATCCTGCAGCTTATTCCCTGGAAGAAGTAATTGTTACTTACCCCGGTTTCAGGGCCATCACCATTCATCGCATTGCGCATGAATTATACAAAATGCACGTGCCAATTATTCCGCGTATGATGAGTGAGTGGGCGCACAGCAGCACCGGCATTGATATAAACCCCGGTGCAACCATTGGACAGCCGTTTTTTATTGATCATGGCACCGGCGTGGTGATTGGTGAAACCAGTGTAATTGGCAACAATGTAAAGTTGTACCAGGGCGTAACCCTGGGAGCACTGAACGTGCGTAAGGAAGATGCGAAAAACAAACGCCATCCTACTATTGAAGACAATGTGGTGATTTATGCCAACAGTACTATTCTTGGCGGCGAAACCATTATTGGTCACGACAGTATTATAGGCGGCAACACCTGGATTACTGAAAGCTTATTACCTTATAGCGTCGTTTACCACCAGCAGGAGCAGGTAGTAGGAGAGCGTAAAGAAGTTCGGGAAGTATTGAACTGGGTGATTTAATATTTCAAATGGTGGTTGCGAGTTGCCAATTACGGGTTACCGGTTGTTGCAATTGGCACGGGCTTTCCATTTCCACAGCTCACGGCGGCTACAAGGATCGGCATCTTTCTCAATTGTAAATCATCCCTGGCTTTAATATTCAATTACATATTATAAAGTAATCTTCACCTGCCTTAAATTGCAGCCTGCAAATAACCAACAACATATGAAAGCAAATTCGATCCTGGATACCATTGGCAACACGCCGCATGTAAGAATTAACCGCCTGTTCAGCACCAGCGATGTGGAAGTATGGACAAAGCTTGAAAGAAGCAATCCCGGCGGCAGTATAAAAGACCGCATTGCGCTTAGCATGATTGAAGACGCAGAGGCAAGAGGTATTCTTACTCCCGAAAGTGTAATTATAGAACCAACCAGTGGTAATACAGGGATTGGCCTTGCATTGGTTTGTGCTGTAAAAGGATACAAGCTGGTATTGGTTATGCCCGAAAGCATGAGTGTAGAACGGCGTAAAATAATGCAGGCCTATGGCGCAACATTCGAACTTACCCCAAGGGAAAAAGGCATGAAAGGTGCCATTGAAAAAGCCAAGGAACTGGTTGCAGCAACACCCAACGCCTGGATGCCGCAGCAGTTTGACAACCCTTCTAATATTGAAGTGCATTTTCGTACAACAGCGGAAGAAATCCTGCGTGATTTTGACAGAGGCTTCGACTATTTAATTACCGGTGTTGGAACAGGCGGTCATATAACAGGCGTTGCAGAAGTACTTAAAAAACATTTTCCTTACCTGAAAGTATTTGCGGTTGAGCCGGTTTTAAGCCCGGTTATTAGTGGTGGTCAGCCAGGCCCGCATCCTATACAGGGTATAGGCGCAGGTTTCATTCCAACCAACTTACATACAAGTTTGTTAGATGGAACCATACAGGTTACCAAAGAAGAAGCTTTTGAATACGCTCAGCGGGCTGCTTTGGAAGAAGGTATTTTTGGCGGCATCAGCAGCGGTGCAACATTGGCTGCGGTAGCTAAAAAAATACCGGATATGATTCCCGGAAGCAAAGTGCTTTGTTTTAATTATGATACTGGTGAAAGGTATTTGAGTATTGAGGGATTGTTTTAGTGAAGGGTGAATAGTGAGTGGTGAGTTTCAATGAAACGTCAAACGGAAAATGTCAAAATAAAAAAAACTGGCAGCGGTATTAATCCCTGCCAGTTTTTTATTTGTATCGCGATGAACTATTATCCATAAACTATGAATTAACTAATAATCCAACAGCTTCCTCACATATTCATCCAGCCTGCTTTTGGCAAGAAATTGCTTTTCGAGCTCAATATTGAATGGAACGGGAGTATCTAATGAGGCACAGCGCATCACCGGAGCATCGAGCCAATTAAAACAATGCTCGCTTATCCAGGCGGCAATTTCACCACCAATTCCACCGATCAGTGTGTCTTCATGTAGCAGCAGCACTTTGCCAGTTTTTTTAACCGCAACCCGGATGGCATCATAATCTAAAGGCAATAAAGTTCTCAGATCAATAATATGCAGGCTGATATCGGGGTTAGCGCTGGCATATTCCATTACCCAATGCACACCTGCACCATAAGTAATTACACTGATATCGCTTCCTTCCAAAACAGTTTTTGCTTTACCAATTTCGATTTCGTAATAATCTGCTGGCACATCTCCGCTTATGCTGCGATACAAAGCCTTATGTTCGAAATATAATACCGGGTTTGGATCGTTGATGGCTGCAATCAGCAAACCTTTTGCATCAAAGGGATTAGAAGGATAAACCACTTTAAGGCCGGGTGTATGCACAAACCAGGCTTCATTGCTTTGGCTATGAAAAGGGCCAGCACCTACACCTGCACCAGTAGGCATTCTTATGACCACGCCCGCATTTTGGCCCCAACGATAATGGAGTTTTGCCAGGTTATTTACTATTTGGTTAAACGCAACGGTAACAAAATCGGCAAACTGCATTTCCACTACACTCTTAATGCCTTCAAGGCTTAGCCCAAGTGCGGCTCCTATAATCACACTTTCACAAATAGGCGTGTTGCGTACCCTTTCTTTTCCAAATAATTGTACAAACCCTTCGGTTATTTTAAATGCGCCACCGTATTCCGCAATATCCTGCCCCATTAAAATCAGTTCCTTATCTTTTTCCATGCATAAGCGTAAGGCGTCCGAGATAGCATCAATAAAACGGACTTGTTTTGAAACGGTCTCTTCTTTTGGTTCAGATAGGGGCTTTTTAAACCGGCTTATTTGATTAGACGAAGGTTCAGCCGCCTCTTCAATGAGAAGTTCATCAACAGGTTTTGCATAAACGTCAGCTAATTCTGTTGTTACATTTGGTTGGATTGTCGCCAATTGATTAGCTGTTTCAAGTTCTTTATCTATCAGGTGTTTAAGGCTGCTGTGAATTTCGGC
>JBKJNG010000345.1:0-2944 GCA_046596065.1 Phnomibacter sp.
GGTAAGCCAGCTCGAGTAACCATAAAGTTTCCGCTCCATAAATCACCGTGTAATAAAGATGTTTTTTCGGCGGGAAAAATTTCTTCAAATCGGTTGCAAAGTTTTTCCGCGGCGTCAATATCGTTTTTTGTAAACAAAGAAGTATCAAACAATTGCTTTACAAGAGGCAGAATGCGTTGGCTGGTATAAAATTCAGCCCAATTGTCGCACTGCTTATTGGACTGAAATAATGATCCGATGTAGTTATCATTTTCCCATCCAAAACCCGCACCTGCATTTTGATGCAGTAAGGACAGGCCTGCTCCAAATTCCCTCCAGAAATTACCGGCTGGAGCCGATTTCTCTAACCATTCCAGAAACAACCATTGCAGGTTTTCATACTCACCAAACGCAATTACTGCCGGCACTTTTATTGGGCTTTTTCCCTGCAAGGCCTGTAACCCTTCGGCCTCTTTTACAAACATTGCAGGATAAGCATTTGCACTATTTAATTTAAGAAAGTAGAAGCCATTTTTTGTATGCACTTTAAATGCCAGGTTAATATCACCGCCATACACATTTATATGCTGCAAATATTGCAATCCCGCCTGCTTACAAATGGCTTTGATTACTTCTCTCATATCTGCTTACAATCGATCCATATTTTTAAATATTTGAATAGGTTTCGCCTCAACCTGTTTCCTGTACTGCATCCACGCACCGCTATTAAATGCGTTCACTTTATCAATACATTTTTGTGCGAGGTATTCAGCAATTTTTACAGCCGTTTCTTCCTGCGCAGCAGGTATTGCTGTTTTGCCAACAATAAGATTACGGGCATCACCAAGGCGTGATGTAGCTGTTAATTGATAGGGAGCGCCATACCCTTGTTTCTCCTGTTTCTTTCCAAGTGTATAATCTCTGATATTTTTTATAGAATCCTGCATTGCCTTACCGGTTTTCCGCAAACTATCAGCATGCGGCGTTTCAACATCTTTCAATTGCGCTTCTACCTTTTTAATAATTTCTTCTGCTTCTGATAATTCATCAAGTGCAGTAGTTAACCTGTCGGAAGTGGCATTTAAACGATTGATCAATTGCTTCTGTGCATTATAAACCGTTGCAGGAAATTGTGAACGCGGATCGTATTTTACTGTTATTAAAGTGCTGTCTTTTTGTGTGGAATCCTTTCCAAACAAACTTATCAACGCTTTGTATTCCCCAGGTTCCGCCTGCATACCATTGCCAGGTTCTTCAGCATCTTTTTTCGGTTTTGCACTACCTGGCTGGCGATAACCTTTAGTGCTGTAATTCCAGTAAATGCGATTGAAACCTGTATCAACTTTTTCGTTGTAACTGCGAACTGCTTCTCGTGACTGATTATAAATTTTTATCCTAACACTGTCCGGAAACCTAGTTTCCTTTTTGTCTTTCGTTGAGTCTGAATTTGTTTTTTTATTAGCTATAAAAAAATTAAGTGAAGCACCATCCCGCCGGTTATCAGCAGCATACAAACCCCAGTTACTCCATTCAATACCAGCAGGTGCATTTGTAAAATGCTGGTAAGCCACCGGGCTTTTAAATGCAGCAATATGGTTAGCTGGTAATTGGCCTTTATTGGCAGCCAAAGTCCTCAATGGATTAATATCATCGAGTATATAAATCGCTCTGCCAAAAGTGGCTATTACAAGATCAGCTTCACGTTCCTGTATAGCTAAATCGTATGTTGAAACGGAGGGATAATCGTTTTTAAATTGTTGAAAACTGCCGCCGTTATTAAAGCTTATCCAAAGGCCGTTTTCAGTACCAACAAAAATTAGGTTCGGCTGAACCGGATCCTGTATCATACAAAGCGCATAACCTTTCACTTTGGTGTCGTCCACCATTCTTATCCATGTTTTACCATAATCAGTTGTTCTGAAAATATAAGCACCAAAATCTCCCAACCTATAATTGTTTGCTACCACAAATGCTTCGCCAGCCTTGTACCGGCTGGTTCGTATCTGCTGTATCCAGCATGTTTTTGGCAATCCTTTGATATTAGGGGTAATATTTGTCCAGTTGTTACCGCCATCCTTTGTTAGTTGCACGTTGCCATCATCTGTTCCTACCCATAAAACATTTTTTTCAAGATTGGAAGGTTCGATGGCTAATAAGGTGCAATGGTTTTCGGCATTGGTTATGTCGATGGTAAGCCCACCATTTTCATCCTGCCGTTGTTTAAATTTATTATCGGTAGTCAGGTCTGGCGAAATGAGGGTCCATGCGGCACCTTTGTTAGTGCTTTTATGTACAAACTGGCTACCGTAATAAATGGTATTATGATCAAAAGGATCCTGGGCAAAAGCTGCATTCCAGTTAAACCGGATTCTTACGCTTGTATCGGGGTCTGGAGGTCTGATGCTCCAGGCTTCCCCTGTAATTGCATTCTGTCTTCCTAAAGCACCGCCCTGGCTCATACTATAAATCCAGTTAGCATCATCCGGATCAGGGATCACGTCAAAACCATCACCGCCGCCTACGCCCTGCCAGTAATAATTACGAATGCCCCCTAGTGCCCAAACATAGGCAGGGCCACGCCAGCTACCGTTATCCTGCATGCCACCCATAACATGGTATGGCATTTCATTATCTACATTAATATGATAGAATTGACCAAGCGGTAATTTTTCATCAAACTGCCAGGTACGTCCGCGGTCGCGGCTAATTGCAATGCCGCCATCGTTGCCATCAATGATGTAAGCTGCATCCATTGGGTTAATCCACCATGCATGGTGATCGGGATGAACGCCATTGTAAGGGATAATGATCTTAAAGGTTTTGCCCCCGTCATCACTTTGAGAAATCACCTGGTTGATATTGTATAAGCGATTTTCATTCTGCGGGTCAACCCTTATATCCTGGAAATAAAACGGTCTGTTGGTTACCCATTCGGCGGCTTCGTTCACTTTCGTCCATTTAAAAC
>JBKJNG010000346.1:0-2994 GCA_046596065.1 Phnomibacter sp.
TGTCGCCATAATACGTTTGATACTCGAGTATTAAAACGGCAGAATCAAAACCTACGTTAGTTCCTTTCAGGCTATCAGCATGCGGTACAAATGTAAATGGATATGAAGAGGGTTGCATCTCAAAAAACATAGTAGCCTTCGAAGTTCCAAAGAGCGGATCCTGACTTATAGCACCAACCACGTGCGGGTTAGATGCATTCAGCCGGTATTCTTCATTTCCAATATAGTTATTGGCAACTACAGTTAAAATGGTATCAAATGTGGTTACATTATCAACAACTGGTAAAAGCTCACTTCCTAAACGGGTAGAGTCGATTTTGGTACAGGCACTAAGTAAGAGGATGACATAAATTGCCTGCCACTTGAATTTTATGTGGTTCACTAATGGGGAATTGATTGAAGGAATAAGCTAGTTATCAATGGCCTGCAAGGTCGTTATAGAGCTGTAAATACTCTGTTAAATCAACCGGGTGCCCTGAGTAGGGTAATATTTTTTTGCCCTTTGCATTTAAAAATTCTTCTTTCAATTTTTCCGAAACATCTTTATCACCAAAGGTTATTCCATCGGCATAGGTTGCGCCTCCGGTCTGTAAAGACATATTGTCCGAGGGCGCGTAAATAGATAAATCTTTTTCCTTTAGAGCATCACTTATAGCGGCAATATGCAGGAAATTTTCGCCTACTTTCTCTGGAAATGTGTCCGGCCCGAGTGTGTAGATTACTTTACTATGAGCAAAAACAGGTTCTTTTTTATAAATGGTTTTAAGGTACATGGGAATAAGCCCAGTCATCCACCCACTGCAGTGAATGATGTCGGGAGGCCAGCCAAATTTTTTGACGGTTTCCAGTGCCCCTTTGCAGAAAAAAACGGTGCGTTCTGCATTATCATCATACCATTTGTCCCCTTCATCGTTAAAAATGAATTTACGTTTGAAAAGGTCTTCATTATCCAAAAAATAAACCTGTAAACGGGCGTTTGGTAAACTGGCAACTTTAATTTGCAGTGGATAATCATCATTATCTACGGAAATATTTATACCACTTAACCTTACCACTTCGTGCAGGCGATGCCGGCGTTCGTTTATAATACCAAAACGCGGCATAATGCAACGAACTTCTAAACCATTATTATTCGATAAGATAGCCAGCTTGTTCACCGTTTCGGAAAACTCCGTCAACTCAAGGTATGGCGACATCTCATTGGAAATGAATAATATTCTTTTCTTTGTACTCATCGGGTTAGAAAGTTTAATCTTAAAAAGTGCGCAAAGGTATTGAAATTCCTTTTTTCCGAATTAATTAACCATGAACAAGAATATTGGACTTTTCGCATGATTTTATTTAAAACAGCTCACGCGTTGCAGTTGCATCTGTCGGGCCCCTTTTTTAAAAAGCTTTCATCTGGATTTGTTCCAACAATGGGAGCGCTTCATAACGGTCATCTTGAACTTATAAAGCACTGTAAACAAGCGCAACAGCTAACTATTGCCAGCATTTTTGTAAATCCTACCCAATTCAATGATCCTGCTGATTTTACAAAATACCCGGTAACTATTGAAAATGACATCAGGTTACTGGAAGCTGCTGGTTGCGATATCCTGTTTATTCCAACAGTAGCAGAAATTTATCCACAAGGGTTTCAGCCTACTATGCATTACGAACTGGGCGGGCTTGAAAATATACTGGAGGGTTTTTACCGTCGTGGTCATTTCCAGGGGGTTTGCCAGGTTGTACACCGGCTGGTAGCTCTTGTTAAGCCGGTCCATTTATACCTTGGAAGAAAAGATTACCAGCAATGCCTTGTTATTAAAAAGATGCTAGACCTGACTGGCATTAACGTACAAGTACACATTGTGCCAACCGTACGTGAACAGGACGGACTAGCCATGAGCAGCCGTAACATGCGCCTAAATGAAACCGAGAGAAAGCAGGCCCTTTCAATTTACCGGCAGATGATGATGATAAAAGAGAGGATTACAGTTGAACCAGTTTCAGCCTTAATAGAGAAGGCCAGGGTCAGCCTTTTTAATGATGGCTTTTCAAAAATCGATTATGTAATTATTGCAGACCCGCAATCGCTGTTGCCGGTTTCACAAGTAAGAACTGGCGAAACTGCCCTTGTGTTGGTTGCTGCCTTTCTAAACAATGTCAGGTTGATTGATAATATAGAAATAATTGGCTGATAAACTACTTCTAACAATCATTTACATTCTCTTACCCATCCTGCTCTAAAAAAGCCAACTCCACTATGAAGAAAGCAATGATCCAGTTGCACACGGCCATTTTTCTTGCAGGCTTTACAGCTATATTGGGCAAACTGATAAATCTCGGTGCTATCTCATTAGTTTGGTGGCGGCTATTTGTAACTGTAGCGGTATTATTTATTTTTTTTCGGTCCGGGTTAAAGCAGATCAATTATTCCCGGCATTTGAAATTAAGCGTGCTTGGGGTGGGGGCGCTGGTTGGGCTGCACTGGCTTTGCTTTTTTGGCAGCGTAAAATACGCCAACGTTTCAATCGCATTGGTATGTTTCTCGTCTTCAGGGTTCTTTTCGGCCTTAATGGAACCTTTTATAATTAATAGAAAAATATCCTTTTTCGAAGTGGCGCTTGGGCTTGTAAGCATGAGTGGTATTTACATCATTTTCCATTTCGATGCACAATATAAAACCGGCATTGCCCTGGGAGTGGCAGGTGCAGCATTAAGCGCATTGTTTTCAATTTTCAATAAAAAACTGGTACAAAAAATGGATGGCCTGCACATGACGGCTTATGAAATGGCTGGTGCCCTTGCCATCGTTTCGCTGGTGATTGTGTTTTCAGTTTTCGGTGGAAATGCTTTTTGGCCCCATCCAATCGACTGGCTTTGGCTGGGAATACTTTCCTTATTATGTACAGTCTGGGCATTCGTGCTACAGTTAAAAGCCTTGCATCATATTTCAGCCTTCACCTTAAACCTGAGTTATAACCTCGAACCGGTTTACGGCATCCTGCT
>JBKJNG010000060.1:0-6908 GCA_046596065.1 Phnomibacter sp.
TTTAAAATTAGTTGGTATTGCAAAAGATCTCCCTGTTAATTGAAGTATACAGTTTGATGTTATAATTCCGTTATCTAATTTGTTTTTATCAGATGAATGGGCTTACAAATGGAATAGCAATAGCTATCATACTTACCTGCAGTTGAAGCCCGGTACAGATGTGGTCGCCTTTTCTAACAAGATGCTTGGCAAGCTGGCATCTTATGACAATGGCAAACAGGATAAACTTTTATTACAACCCTTAAAAAAGCAATACCTGTATTCGGAGTTTGCCTTTAATACCGATTGGGGTAAACGTAGCAATATTAAGTATCTAAAAATATTCAGCGGAGTGGGTTTGCTACTATTGTTGATTGCTTGCGTAAACTTCATCAATCTTTCAACCGCCCGGTCACTTAAAAGATCTATGGAAGTAGGCATGCGAAAAGTAAATGGCGCTTCCCGCAGCCAACTTATTTACCAGTTTTTAAGCGAGTCATTATTGGTTGCCACCATCGCCGGCGCAATCGCTGTTTTAATCGTTGTTGCAGCAAAACCCTTTATTGAATTATACGCAGGCATTACTTTCAGTACCGCTTTAACTGAATCGGTCATTTTACCAGCTTTACTGGCTTTTATTATATTGATTGGTCTGGTAGCGGGGTTTTATCCTGCTTTCATTTTATCCGCTTTTTCACCGGCCAGGGTGCTAAAAAAATCAGCGGCCTTTGTTTCAGGAAATCTATTGCGCAAGGGCCTTGTTGTCTTTCAATTCTCCATCTCCGTTATCCTGGTAACCTCGGTTTACTACATGTATCGTCAGTTGCAATACGTACAGCAAAAAGATCTCGGTTTTGATAAATCGCAACTGTTAACCATCTATTTAAAAGGGCAATTGATGCAAAAGGCAGGGCTGTTTAAAACCGATCTGCAAAATATACCCGGAATAACAGCGGTTGCACCTGCCACTGTTAATATGGTGAACGTTGTTAATGGTGGCAATATCGTGTGGGAGGGCCAACAGGAAAAAGATGAATTCCTGATTGCACAGGCCAATATTTCCCCAGACTTTATACCTGCACTGGGAATGAAAGTTGTAAGCGGAACTAATTTTTCATTACAAAAAACAAATGATACCGCCACTTATATTGTAAACGAATCGGCAGTGAAAAGAATGGGATACACGAACGGGAGCGCTATTGGCAAACGACTTGAATTTTGGGGCGCAAAAGGACCAATTATCGGTGTTGTAAAAGACTTCAATTTTAAGCCGCTGAATAGCGCTATTGAACCCTTCATTTTTCGCTACCAGCCGCAGGACCGATACTTTAATTTGTTCGTCAAAATACAACCAGGTAAAACACAACAAGTAATACCAAAGATTGCAAAGGTATTTAAGCAGTACGAAGCAGAAGGATCATTTGATTTCAGTTTCGTGAATGAAGCACTAAATGATTTGTATCGCAATGATAATCGTACAGCCTCCATCATTTTCTTTTTTGCAAACCTCGCCATTTTCATCGGTTGCCTTGGCCTTTTTGGCTTAACTGTTTTCTCTGCGGAACAACGTATAAAAGAAATTGGCATCCGCAAAGTATTGGGCGCTGGCATCACTTCTATCACCAGCATGTTGTCAAAAGGTTTTTTAAAATTGGTCGGTATCTCCATTTTAATTGGTGCGCCTATAGCGTGGTATGTTATGAATCAGTGGCTTCAAAACTATGTTTACCGTATACAATTAGGATGGTTGCCGTTTGTATTAATTGGTGTTGGAGTACTTTTTATTGCGTTACTAACCATTAGCATACATGCAATAAAAGCAGCAATGGCAAACCCTGTGAAGAACTTGAGAAGTGAATAATCAATAATTATTGATTGTTGGTCTTATATAAAAAACCATAAGTAATCATGATCAGGAACTATTTTAAAATCGCCATGCGCAACCTTGCCAAAAATAGGTTTATATCTTTTATTAACCTGTTTGGCCTTACAGTAGGTTTAACTTGTTGCCTGTTGATACTAACTTATATTTTACATGAACTTAGCTATGATACTTACAATAAAAAAGCAGCTCGCATATACCGTGTAACCAGAGATTTTAAAAATGGAAATGGTATTGTTTCATTGCACCTTGGTGCTGTTGCACCACCATTTGGGCCACTGCTAAAAAACGAGTTTCCCGATATTGAAAAAGTCACCAGGCTGTTACGGAGCGACAATTCACCATTGCGTTATGGTAATAAAGTTTTTAACGAGAAGGAAGTCTATTTCGCAGATGAAAATCTTTTTGATGTTTTTGATGTAACAGTTTTAAAAGGAAATCCAAAACATGGTTTGACCGATCCTTATTCTGTTATGCTTACGGAGGAAATAGCTAAAAAGTATTTTGGCGATGCAGATCCCATGGACAAAAGTATCCGGTACAATAATCAATTTGATTTTAAGGTAACAGGCATCTACAAAGCATTGCCTTCCAATGCGCACCTGCATCCATCTATGATGTTCTCGTTTAATACGCTCAGGGATACAGCTGTTTATGGAGAAGAAAACCTGAGAACCAACTGGGGCAATAATTCATTTCTGACTTACCTGTTGTTGCCAAAAAATTATCCAGCCGATAAGCTGCAGGAACAGTTTCCTGCTTTTATAGATAAGTACCTGCGCTACCCTGGTGCAGCACCTAATTTTAATTATTCAAAGAGCACTGCCTTGTACCTGCAAAAGCTCACTGATATTCATTTAAAATCACATCTTGATTACGAAGCTGAAGAAAATGGCGATATAAAACGGGTATATGTATTCAGCGCTATTGCGCTTTTTATCTTGTTGATAGCATGTATTAACTACATGAATCTTTCCACTGCAAGATCAGCGTTAAGAGCGAAGGAAATTGGTGTAAGGAAAGCAATAGGTGCACGAAAAAATGAACTGTTAGCGCAATTTTTAAGCGAATCCATTATTATTTCGTTTGCCGCAGGGATATTGGCTTTAGTATTTACCCTACTGGCGTTACCATGGCTTAACAAGGTTTCGGGATTGCAGATGTCGCTGAACATATTACTGCATCCTTCTATTGTAATTACGATTGTATTTGTGCCATTGGTTGTCGGCATTATCTCAGGAATATATCCCGCCATTTTCATGTCATCTTTCCAGGCAGTTAAAGTATTAAAAGGATCATTAAAAATTGGTGGCGGCAATATCTCGTTTCGCAAAGCCTTGGTAGTTACACAATTTGGCATTTCAATCGTTCTCATTATTTGCACATCGGTCGTTTTTCAACAATTGCGTTACATGCAAACAAGATCATTGGGCTTTAATAAAGATCATATAGTAACCTTCTCTTACTACAATGCACTTACGCCTCAGTACGAATCTTTCAGAAATGAATTGTTGGCGCAAAGCGTTATCAAAAACACCACCCGTTCATCCCGAATTCCCAGTGGACGATTACTCGATGCAATGGGAGCATCAACCGTTTCGGGAGACTCTCTCACACCCATAAAAGCAGACATAAAATTTTTAGCTGCCGACCAGGATTTTATACCGGCATACAATATAAAAATAATTGCGGGTAGAAACTTTTCGCGTGACTATAGTACCGATACAACATCCTTTATTTTAAATGAAACTGCTGCTGGTGTTTTAGGCTGGAAGAACACGGCGGATGCTATTGGTAAAGAGTTTGCTTACGCTGGTACAAGGGGCCGCGTTATTGGCGTAATGGGTGATTTTCATTTCGAATCAATGCACCAGAAAATAGTACCACTCGTTATAGTGTTACCAAATGCTAACCAGGGAATGTACAACCGGCTATCTGTAAAAATATCCGGTACAAATCTTCCTGAAGCGTTGGCTATAATAGAAAAATCGTGGAAGAAATTTCTACCTGATACACCTTTCGAATACACCTTTCTCGATGAGAATTTTGACAACCTTTACCAGGCAGAACAACGCCAGGCAACCATCTTTACAACTTTTGCCTTCATAGCAATATTTATCGCCTGCCTCGGTTTATTTGGCTTGTCCGCATTTGCCATATCACAACGCGTAAAAGAGATTGGTATCCGCAAAGTGCTCGGAGCAAGCGTTCAATCACTTGTTACTTTACTTTCTAAAGATTTTTTAATACTGGTAGGCATCGCGGCAGTCATTTCATTTCCTATTGCATGGTATGCCATGCACAGTTGGCTGCAGGATTTTGCATACCGGGTTACTATATCGTGGTGGTTATTTATAATGGCCGCAATTATAGCTGCTGTAATAGCTATTGCAACAATAAGCATACAGGCCATAAAGGCGGCGTACAGCAACCCCGTAAAAAGTTTAAGAAGTGAATAGTTCAAATTAAAATATGCTATCGTATCAGATAATACAGATTCCAATAGCTTTTGGAACCACAAGTCACGCATCGTAAAATTTCAATTGTATGTTTCAAAATTATCTTAAAGTCGCCTGGAGAAATCTTGTAAGAAACAAGGCATTTTCCGCTATTAATATCATTGGACTTGCCACTGGCCTGGCCTGTTTTATTTTGATCTCGCTTTACGTTGTTGATGAACTTAGTTATGACCGCTATAACAAGTATGCTGATCGTATTTACCGGGTAGAGTCTGATATAAAAATTGGTGGTTCGGTATTAAACCTCGCCGTTGCTTCGGACCCTATGGGCGCAACACTTAAGAAAGATTATCCGCAGGTAGAAGCTTATGTAAGATTTTATAACAACGGGTCGAAGCTTGTAAAAAAAGGAACTGAGTTTATTAATGAAGACAATGTAATCCATGCAGATTCTACCCTTTTTGATGTATTCACATTGCCTGCTATCGCAGGAGATACCAAAACTGCATTGAATGAGCCAAATACTGTTGTTATTACTGCTTCTACAGCCAATAAATATTTTGGTACTACCAATGCAGTTGGCAAAATGCTAGAGACAAACGATCATGGTAAAACCCTTTATAAGGTTACTGCAGTTATTGCCGACATACCCCATAATTCGCATTTCAAATTCGATCTTATCTTCTCGATGGACAATGTAGAATATGGCTTTGGCAATTACCTGAGCAATAATTTTCAAACGTATGTTTTACTAAGGCCAGGTGTTGATTACAAAGCATTTAATAAAAATTTTAAACAGGTTATTGATAAATATATTTTTCCGCAGGCAAAGCAATTCATGCATATTAACAGCATGGAAGAATTTTCAAAAAATGGAAACAAAATCGCAATCTATTTAACACCACTTACATCCATCCATTTGCATTCCGATAAAATGGCTGAACTCGGAACAAATAGCAACATACAATATGTCTATATTTTTGCTGCTGTAGCACTTTTTATTTTACTGATCGCCTGCATAAATTTCATGAATCTTTCCACCGCACGTTCTGCCAGCAGAAGCCGGGAAGTAGGAATTAGAAAAGTGCTTGGTACAGAAAAGTCAGCACTAATCAGGCAGTTTCTGATGGAGTCGACTTTAACCGTTTTTATTGCTTTAATAATTGGTCTTGTAGCTGCCGGTATTGCAATGCCATTCTTTAATGATGTATCCGGAAAATCATTAAGCATAAGCTCGTTGTTGGAAACAAAATATATTTTGTTTTTATTGTTGCTACCGTTTTTGGTAGGAGCACTTGCAGGCAGCTATCCTGCCTTGTATTTATCATCATTCAAACCCATAACGGTTTTAAAGGGAAAAATAAATGCAGGTTTTAAAAGAAGCAATTTCCGCAGTGCATTAGTGGTATTTCAGTTTGCAACTTCTATTATACTTATCATCGGAACCATTATCATTTACAGACAACTCAATTACATTCAAACTACCAAACTTGGGTTTAAAAGAGAACAGGTGTTAATTGTAAATGGCACGAGCGTAATGGGTAATAATTCTGCAGATGTTTTTAAAACAGAGGTTTCGAAATTAAGTGGAGTAAGCAGTGCCTCATTCGCTGGTTTTTTACCGGTCAGTAATTCCTCAAGGTCAGACAATACCGTTTCAACGGAAGCAGTAATGGATACAAAGAATGCATTGAATATGCAAAACTGGAGTGTTGATTACGATTATATAAAAACTTTGGGCATGGAAATGCTAAAGGGAAGAAATTTTTCCCGTGAATATGGCAGCGACTCCAACGCAATTATCATAAACGAAACATCAGCAAAGCTACTTGGCTATCAAAATCCGCTTGGTCAAAAAATATACATTGCAGCCGGCGACATTGGAAGTCCGCCTACCGTATACAACATTATTGGTGTGGTAAAAAACTTTCACTTTGCATCGCTACGCGAAAACATTGGGCCATTATCTTTCCATCTCGGAAATAATAAATGGGTGACTGCATTTAAGGTTTCTACAACCGATATAAAAAGCCTTGTAAAAAATGTAGAATTGAAGTATAAAGCGATGGCGCCGGGCAGGCCATTTAGTTACAATTTTCTGGATGAATCTTTCGATAGCATGTACCGCGCTGAACAAAGAGCAGGTAAAGTAGCATTTGTATTTTCATTACTTGCTATACTGATTGCATGTCTTGGTTTATTTGGTTTGGCAACTTATATGGCCGAACAACGCACCAAAGAAATTGGCGTAAGAAAAGTATTAGGCGCATCAGTAAACAGTATTATAACCATGCTTTCAAAAGACTTTTTAAAACTGGTATTAATTGCTGCAATAGTCGCATTCCCGGTAGCATGGTTATTAATGCATAAATGGTTGCAGGATTTTGCTTTTAGAATAAATATTAGCCTATGGATTTTTATTGCAGCAGGAATGACTACCGCCCTGATTGCATTGTTCACAACAAGTTTCCAGGCAATTAAAGCAGCGTTGGCAAACCCGGTGAAAAGTTTGAGAAGCGAGTGAATGCTAATGTGAAAATTAGATAATGTGCTGATGAGCTAATTGAATACAGAATACAATGTGATGA
>JBKJNG010000064.1:0-4512 GCA_046596065.1 Phnomibacter sp.
AATGGGTTATTCAATTGTGGTTTGCCGGGTACGTTGCAATAATTATTAAGTACAAATATTGAATTCAGATACTTGAAAAAAGCTGCTGTATTTACAGCAGCCTTAAAGAGAGGAGGAAATAGCGTGTATAGTTTTTTTAGTACAATTTAGCAGGCAATAAAAAGCCAACAGCTAACTGTCTACTGCGGTACTTGCTGGATAAAATTGAAAGGTTCGCTATAGAAACACATGTTTCATCCGATGGTGATAAAGCATCGCCGGAAAAATTCTTGGTTTTGAAAGGATTTCATTTGAATGAATCACTTGATGGTACAGACTACACTATAGCATCTAAATAATACTGTCTTTCAAATACAATATATCAATTTGCTTTTCACGCAAGCAAATATCTTACTCATAAGTGCTTTTAACAGCGGCCCACGAAGTGTTTTTGATAGAGCGGATTACCTGCCATGCGGCACTAAACGAAAGAATACATAGAATACTAATGACGATCATAAAATCGTACAGCGCATAGTGTATCAGCCCGATAATACCAGGTATAATCAGCGTGAAAATTCCACGTATAAAGGCACCGCTTTTATTGGCAATTGTTTGGCTGGCAGAAAAAGGCAGGTATTTATCGTTTAAGTATGCTATTAACGAGCAAATCAACAGCAGGTTGCTTAGCCCAAGTAACAGGTTTGGTATAACAGTTATTCCCAATAATAAAATAGCAGGAAAAGCAAGCAAGATTATGATGGGAATGTAATATTTCAGCATTACGGCTTTTACTGCACCGCTAATCAGATAACCAGGTGATTTTACTGGTGTGGTAAAATAGATCCACCCGGCTTTAAATTTTTCAGAATAAGCAATTTGTGCAATAGCCATTACCAGCATTAAACTACTGAAATAAATAATAGAAAGCAGGAGTATTTTTCCCTGGTTCGGATCGTTACGAATAGATTGCAAACTTAATTTATATGAGTTAAGAAAAATGACAACTGCATATACCAATACATAACCGAATGACGGATATACCTTCATCTTGAAATCTTTGCTGCGGCTGGTCATTTTCCAGCAAAATAAAAAGCCCATTTGCTCGGTTCCTTTTTTTGTAAACCATTGTGCAAGTGTAGCTGAATAGCGGGATGTAGTGGAAATAGTTTTTGTTCCTTTTTGCAAGGAAGCTGTTTCGGGGTTACTGGATGATATCTGCGAAAGTTTTTGATTGAAGGATGGCGCAAAATATTTGATAACAACATAGATGCTTGCAACCGGGGTTATAAAACTTAATAAGGTGGCAATAATCCATTCCGGCTGCATATCGAAATTGGATAATCCCTGCCACGCACCGGCAAACCAGTACGAAGGTACAAGCCAAATATATTTAATGGTTGAAATGTTATAGCCCTGCAGCGCCACTTTGTCAATAGCACGCAACGCAATCTGGTAACCGCCATACATAAAAATGGCAAATCCAATTTGGAAATAACTAATGATGTTTTGAAATTTTTGCGGCGTGGTAATGCGTAGTATGATGATGTAAAGTGCATTAATAAGAAAGATGGTAAAGAGCGTATTAAACCCGATTAATATTGAAAACAGGATTGTGCCCCACACTGTTGATTTAATGGCCATAAAAACAACTGCAGGAAGCGCCATCGGCAATACTAGCTTTGTGAGATGAACAAGAATATGCAGTAGTCTTGCCACCACCACGGTGCGATCGTTTACCGGCTTTGGTAAAATGATGTAATTGTCCCTAACATCAATCAACACGGATGTGAAATCAGCAATTAAAGTGCTGGCGAGCATAAACAGGTACATGGAAAAAAATACGGTGAGATGCGTGGTATAATCCTGGCCTACTTTAAAAGCATACAGGAAGAACATTCCCAGTACGGCGGACATAAACATTGTGCCGAGCGTAGCGCCCGCAACTGGTTTCTCTTTTTTCTTTTGCTGAACCTGGTTAAAAGTGTTGGGCCGCCTGTCATCCATTATTAATTTGGTAGTAAGTATTGCACGCAGGTGCGCATTGTTTACACCTAATTTTCTGTACATGCTTTTTGGCCACAACACAGCACTTAATAAAAATTTGTTGATCACATTCATGCGGGTAAAAATTAGAGAGGAAGCAGATTAATCAAAAGCGCTCATCAGTTGCTCAGCTGCATTGCTCATACCGCTTGTTGCAGTCAGGCTGGAAAACATTTTCTCCAGGCTGATATCGCCCTGTTGCTTTTTCAGTTCTTCAAAGCTGCCGTCAGCCAAAACCACACCATCGTTTATCAGCACAATTCGGTCGCTTACTTTTTCCACCACATCCATCATGTGGCTGCAGTAAAAAATGGTTTTGCCTTCTTTGGCAAGTTTGCTTATCAGTTCTTTAATAATAATTACACTGTTAGCATCAAGGCCGCTTAATGGTTCGTCCAGAATAATAATATCGGGGTTATGCAGAAGGCCGGATGTAATAAGTACTTTTTGCCGCATGCCTTTGCTGAAGGTATCCATACGCTGGTTTAGGTTGGGCTCAAGTCCGAAAGCGGTCATTATTTTCAAGATACGTTCACGTGCAACCCGATCATCCATATTATACAGTTCGGCCATAAAACCAAGAAATTCTGCAGGTGTAAGTACATCGTATAATTCAGCAAGTTCAGGCACATAACCTATTATACTTTTAGCAGCAACAATATCGTCTTTAATATTTTCGCCTTTAATAAATACATCGCCTTCGTAATCGCTGATAAGGCCGCAGAGTATTTTAACGGTAGTGCTTTTGCCTGCCCCGTTGGGACCAATATACCCAATTACCTGGCCGGGATAAATATCAAGATTAATGCCTTTTAAAACGGCTTTATCGCCATAGTTTTTTCGTACATCTTTCAGGCTTATAATGGGTTGCATGCAGATAAAAGTTTGTGCCTGCAATATCCTACAATAAAAGTAAATAGATTATGCAAAACCTGATCAGCCAGGTATTGAGGATGATATCAGCAAGATTTAACAGGAAACAGAATGTTGAGGATCTTATTTTTTATCTTTCTTTTTTTTGAAAAGGCTGTAGCTGAAATCAATATCGCCCTTGTCGTTGCCTTTTGCGTTTACAAAAATGCTGGCGCCGGTTTTACTGTTTACGCCTTTGTTTTCCGGTATATAATCCGCCTTGTGCTTTTTTAAATTACTAAGCGGTACCTGTATTACAAGGTCGGTTGATTTACCAGCCATATCATACAGGCCTTCCATAAATAATGATAGTACAGTCGATTGTATTTCCATCCGGTTTATGTTAACCATGCGGCCGTCAAAATCAAACGTGTTTTTTATTTCAGAAAAATTCACATGCGAAAAATCCCTGTTTTTCAAAAGGAAAACCGACATCTTTTCCAATGGTTCAAAATTATTAAGTGCGCCATCTTTTAATGATAATGAAATACTGCCTTTTAAAGAAGATGGAACCAACTCTGCCTTGTCCAGCAGTGCTGCCGAAAGATTAATGTTGCTGCTCAGTTTTCCTTCGAGATTTTTTGAGTTTAAGGATGATAACCCGAAATTATTGAACGCATAAAAAGCCTTGCCAATATCAAGATTGCTCATAACAGCTTTAATGTTTACCGGGTTATAATCTTTGCTTCCACCGCGCATTGCACCATCCAACTTTATTGTTCCGCCGGCATGATTGAATGACGTGTTTTGTAAAGCCCAAACCAGATTTGACAGGTAGACGTTGGCTTTAAAATTAGTTGCTATAAATTTTTTAAATGTGATTTTGTCAGCAGTGATATCGGAGCGAATATTACACTTGTCAAGCAGGTTATCAATTTTTGCTGACATACTTTTAAACTGTGGTTTGCCTTTACTTTTACGAACCGTTTGTTTTCTGCCTCCAATTAATGTTGTGAACTTACTAATATCGATTTGTGGTGAATAAACACTGGCATCGAGTTGCGCTTTTGATGGATCGCTGTTCATGAGCGCTAGCAGGTTAATGGCTGCAATATCTAAAGAAATAGTGTTGCCCTGCGCAGCAGCTTTTATGTTTTTAAAAAACACATCAGTGCCTTTAAAAATAAGTTCGCCATTAAAGTTTTCGAATTGTATGTCTCTTGGTCCATATATCATAGCTGCATCTTTAATAGTGGCAAAGCCGTTTATGTTTGGTGCATCAGTTGCACTGTCATAAATGGGGCCACTATACACCACGTCAGCATGTATTTTCCCTTTATTAAATTCAAATGATTCGCTTGCCAGCAATTCGTTTAAGGTAACTAAACCGGCATCAGCACGCAGATCACAATTAAGTACTGGTTTTTTTAAATTGGTTACCGCGATTTTCTTGGCATTCAATGTTACCTGCTCCCAACTACTGGTAAAATTATTGACCTGTATAATTGAATTTTCGCCGGTATGTGGTAGAGAATCGAAAATGGCGTTGTAAAAAAAGCCATCAAAATTCGTGTGCTCAAATGTTCCGAAATTAGAAGTGATGCGGCTATCTTTTATCACCCAGTTTACTTTTAC
>JBKJNG010000124.1:0-5080 GCA_046596065.1 Phnomibacter sp.
ATAAAGATGGTGTTGCAGATTATCTTGATAAATGTCCTGATGTGCCGGGTACTGTTGAAATGAATGGCTGCCAGGATAAAGACAAAGACGGTGTTGCAGATAATGACGATCTGTGCCCTGAAGTTCCGGGTGAATCAAGATTTAAAGGTTGCCCTGATAGTGATGGTGACGGCATTGAAGATTCAAAAGATAAATGCCCCAACGCTAAAGGAACCGACATGTTTAACGGCTGTCCTGACACGGATGGTGACGGTATCGAGGATTCAAAAGATAAATGCCCTGATTCAGAAAAAGGTGTAAAAGTTGATTCGAACGGTTGTGCTGCCGACAGTGATAACGACGGTATTATTGATGCTAACGACAAATGTCCTTCTACACCCGCAGGTGTAAAGGTTGATGATAAAGGTTGCCCGGCTGATACCGATGGCGATGGTGTTATTGATACAGAAGACAGGTGCCCGACAACGGTTGGCGACCGTAACAATGGTGGTTGCCCGGTTGAAAAGAAAGAAACACCAAAACTTCGGTTACAGCTTGCTGCACGAACTATTAATTATGCGGCCAATCTTGCAACTATTAGCGCTGCAAAAGTGCCTATGCTTGATGAAGTGGTAAGTATTATTAAAGCATACCCCGATTACAATTTGAAAATTTCCGGTTACAGCGATGCGATTGAAAAAGGATCAAAAGATAATACTTTATCACAAAGCAGGGCTGATGCGGTAAGTGCCTATCTTATTAGTAAAGGCGTTCCTGAGAACAGGATTACTGTCACGGCTTATGGTGCTACCATGCCGGTGTCAACGGTAAAAACTACGGCTGCTAGAGCACAAAACAGGAGGGTACAACTTGAGTTTATTCAGAAATAGTAACTCATCATAAATCGTAAATGACTTTTTATTTTAAATACCCTGGCATTTTTGCCGGGGTATTTATTTTACAGTTGTACCTGCTAAATATTTGGTTAGTGGCGTTTAATTAATGCATTTTTTTGGGTGACTAACCGCTGGAATGTTAATCATCTTCGTTTTCTCGATCCACGACAGCTATCGGGAGGCTGCTTCGCCACACAAATTCCTCACTGAAACTTTTGCAGCTAACATCAACTCCCTTCAATTAATCACCCAAACTGAGGTTGTAATAAAATAAACCAAATAAAATTTTAAATAATTGAAAGACGCTTATCCCTCGTCCTTGAAAGTATTATTTGTTTAAGCTTTAAAAATGTAACCTGCCTGAAAGGTTAATTCAATCACATCGAACTATTTTCTACTCAGTTTTCGTTCGTAAATTTGTCCATTAATTTTTTAAGCATGAGTAATTCAGCAAGTCTCTTTAATACGCTACCCACTACTACCGATACTTTACAACAAATAGGAAATAAAATTTTAGCAGGAGAACGTCTTACACCAGCTGATGGTGTTTGGCTATTTGAAAATGCTTCCCCCGGCTGGCTTGGCACCATGGCCAATTTTGTCCGGGAAAAAATGCATGGCGACCGCACGTATTTCAATCGCAATTTTCATATAGAACCCACTAATGTTTGTGTATTCAGTTGTAAGTTTTGCAGCTATAGCCGCCTGTACAAAAACAAAGAAGAAGGGTGGGAACTAAGCATGGATGACATGATGAATATTGTAAAAAGTTACGATGGTAAACCGGTTACCGAAGTGCATATTGTAGGTGGTGTTCACCCGAAAATGGACCTGTATTACTTTACGCAGCTGCTTAAGAATATTAAAGCACACCGGACAGGTTTACATATAAAAGGTTTTACTGCGGCCGAGCTCGATTATATGTTCCGCAAGGCAAAAGTGTCGGTGGAAGATGGTCTTAAACTGATGCATGAAGCTGGTCTCGATTCGTTGCCCGGTGGCGGAGCAGAAATTTTCCACCCCGAAGTAAGGGAGCAGATAAGCGCTGATAAAGTGGACGGAGCCGGTTGGTTGCATATTCATAAAACAGCGCATCAGTTGGGGATGCATACCAATGCCACCATGTTGTATGGGCATGTAGAAGAATATTGGCATCGCGTTGACCACATGGAGCAGCTGAGACAATTACAGGATGAAACTGGTGGCTTTAATACGTTTATACCGCTTAAGTTCCGTAACCATGATAACGAAATGAGCCATTTGCCCGAAACCACGCTGGTGGAAGACATGAAGCTCTACGCCATTGCTCGTTTATATATGGATAACTTTCCCCACATTAAAGCATATTGGCCCATGCTTGGCCGCAATAATGCCCAAATGGCTTTAAGCTTTGGCGTTAACGATGTAGACGGTACCATTGACGACAGTACGAAAATTTATAGCATGGCTGGCAGCGAAGAGCAAATCCCTGCCATGAGTACCAACGAATTGGTTGCATTAATCAGGCAAGCGGGCCGATTACCTGTTGAACGTGATACGCTATATAATGAAGTGAAAGTGTTCGCTTCAGTAAACGATGATCTTCCGGAAATACAACTGAATTAAAATACTTCAACACAAAAGGCAGCGACTTTTCCGGGTCGCTGCCTTTTGCTTTATAGCAACCGTTTACTTTCTTTTCAAACCAATATCCGTTGGTAATCCATCCAGGCTGATAAGGTTGTTTTTTTCAACGTAATCATTCAGTCCGTCGCTACCTTTTGTTTCCGCCCAATCAAAATGAATGTCCCTCTCGCCCTGGAATTCAAATAGTGGAACGCCATAGCCACAAGAGGTTTGAACAAGGTTAATATCAGCAACTATAATTTGCCTTGTACTGGGATATATTGTGAAATATGACGAATAAGTTTCCCATTCTTTAGTACCTGGAAGTATAGCATGCCCTTTTCCATAAAGCCGCATGATATTGGGAACTTTTTCGAATGAACAAAACATGAACGTAATTCGGCCGTTTTCCAGCGTGTGTGCCGAGGTTTCGTTACCGCTGCTTATCAAATCCATATAAGCAACTTTCGATGGTGATAAAACCCTGAAAGCATCCAGCCCTTTAGGCGAAAGATTAATGTGGCCGTTAGCAGCCAGGGGCGCTGTCGCAACAAAAAACAGGTGTTGGTTTTCAATAAATTTTATATGCTGCGGCGAAATGTTTTCGGAAAACTTTCCCATAATATTTATGTGTTTACGTGACTGAAGATGTAAGGATTATATTCTTACAAAACAAACTCATAGAAGAAGTTTTCTTCCCGCTGCCAGCCATTTTTCTCATACACTTTTTGGGCCGTATAATTATCCCAGGACGTTTCCAGCGTTAGTGCTTTGGCATTGGTTGCACGGCAATGTGATTTCGCCCTTTCCAGCAATGCGGTACCAACTCCGTTTTCACGAAAGCCGGGGTTTACATACAAATCGTTGAGCAACCAGGCACGCCGCATGCTAACGCTGGAGAACAAAGGATACAATTGCGTAAAGCCCGCCGGCTCGTTGTTCCAGTAAGCAATAAAAATTACCGACTCATCATTTTCCAATCTTTCGGCTATAAATAAGCAGGCCTTTTCCAGGTCGGAAGCCTGTTTATAAAATTGCCTGTAAGCATCAAAAAGTGGCGCAATAATATCCACATTCTCTATACTGGCCCGTTGTACTGTAAGTATCTGTTGTTTCTTTGTTGTAAAGAAACGATTCGCTATGAACATTACATGGAGCGATTTTGAAAAAATATCCATCAGGGCCGGAACCATAACAGATGTGCAGGCATTTCCCAAGGCAAAAAAGACTGCCTATAAACTTACTATCGATTTTGGCCATTATGGAATCAAAAATTCTTCCGCACAAGTAACAGCCTTGTACAGCATGGAAGAATTGATAGGTAAACAAGTGGTAGCAGTTGTAAATTTTCCTCCCAAACAAATAGCTGATTTTTTTAGTGAATGCCTTGTGCTGGGGGTATATGATGAAAGCAACGATGTGGTATTACTGCAACCTGATAGGCCTGTTCATAACGGTGGAAAAATTGGTTAGAAAGCAATAGTAAGAGATGTAAAAAATTAATTATTAATGAACGAAGCGTTTATACATACACCAGTTGGATGGTTGCAATTGGTTGAAGCAAATAATACGCTTTCTGTTATTCATTTTATGGATGAAGCACCTGTGGAAATGCCAAATAATGTAACGCTATTTTTACAAGATTGTATGAAGCAAATACAGGCGTATTTTGATGGTGCAATAACGAAGTTTCCATTCATGCAAAATGCCGCACAACAGGGAACCGTCTTTCAGCAAAAGGTGTGGAACGAACTGCTGAAAATTCCCCACGGTAAAACAATTAGCTACCGCGAACTTGCCATCCGTTTAGGGAATGAAAAATGTATTCGTGCAGCTGCTTCCGCCAACGGACAAAATAATTTAGCGATTGCTGTGCCATGCCACCGGGTTATTGGAACTGATGGTTCTTTAACAGGCTATGCTGGTGGTTTATGGCGTAAGAAATGGTTGCTCGATCACGAAGCGAAACTTTCAGGAAAAGCCAGCCAACCTGGTTTGTTTTGAGAAGTTGATAAGTTTAAAAGTTGACGTGATGAGAAGTTGTCGAGTTAATAGGCTGGGTGGCTGGTTTTTAGTTTGTCGGTTAGTCGGGCTGATAAGGGAATCCCCCAGGTTTATGATCAAATTTGCAGAGGGGCACCCTTCTAAAAATTAATTCATCCTTTTTCCTTCTCTTTAGGAGAAGGTGCCCGAAGGGCGGATGAGGTTGAGAAGGGCCGGGGATGAGGTATCATTTCATATCATCAGCCGAAAAACTGAGTGGCAATAACGATGAGGCTTTTTCAATGACTATTACTTTGCCGGTATGCCCAGTCAGTATTATGCGTATTGGCGATTGGTTACGGATCTCGTACTCCAGCAATGTTTGCCGGCAAATACCGCAGGGAGCTATCGGGTTACTGCTATCTCCGCCGGGATTATTGTAAGTAATAGCAATAGTATCAATGGCAATATTTGAGTACAGCGAACTAATGGCTGATAACAAGGTACGCTCGGCACAAATACCAACAGGGTACGATGCGTTTTCCTGGTTGGTGCCGGTAACTATTGTGCCGTCTTTCAGTCTGCCAGCCGCAGCTACCCGAAAACCCGAATACGGT
>JBKJNG010000126.1:0-7089 GCA_046596065.1 Phnomibacter sp.
GCGTTTACCATCTAATGAAAATTTCGCAGATACTTTCTTTAGGCAACAAATCATTTGCAAGGCAGGCTACACTTTAGGTTCCCAGCCTGCCTGGTATTCGCGGCCCCATAATTTCATTGCCGGTTCATCGCCAACAATATTTCCATTCTTTTGGTCAATATTCAATGTGTGACCTCTCCGCTGTGCAATATTTCCCAACTGCACCCACAGCGTACTTTTAAAGCCAATGGCTACATCGGCATTGGGTAGTTTACTTAAGCGGATACTCTGTAAAAAATTAGCGACATGAATACCATCCAGGTCTTCATTCGGACTGGAAGTGTTGCGTGCATCAATAACAGCATTGGATTTAATGTCTTTCAAAATAGTTCCTTTCCCATCGTAAATAATATATCCATCATGGCCGGTAAGCATCGTTCCCTTCTCTCCGTAAAATAAAACACCGCGATCCAGCCCTTCCACTTTGTATGGATTGCAGCTTCGCCCCTCCCACAGCACAGTAGCATCGGGGCAATCAAAAGTGATCAACTGCGTATCCGGTGTTTCCCAATCGTCATTAAAAAAGTATCTGCCGCCAGTTGAATTTACCCTAAGCGGGTAGTCAATTCCTAGTCCCCATCGAGCCACATCAATTTCATGCGTGCCATTGTTCAGGGCTTCCCCGGTTCCCCAGTTCCAGAACCAATGCCAATTGTAATGAATTAAATTGTCTTTATAAGGCGTACGGGGCGCAGGGCCCTGCCACAGGTCATAATCAAGTCCTGCAGGAACGGGTACAAGCTTACCAATGCCAATAGATTTCCTTTCATTGGTGTACCAGGTTTTCACGAGGTGAACCTTGCCAATAGCGCCACCCTTTAATTCATTGATTCCTTCTGTTAATAATTTCCACGACCTGCGCTGGGAGCCCATCTGCACTACGCGGACGTATTTTCTCGCAGCGGCGATTGCTAATTCCCCTTCATGCGGATTATGGGATAACGGTTTTTCACAATAAACATGTTTACCGGCTGCGCAACACAGGATAGTAGCAGGTGCGTGCCAATGATCAGGCGTGGCGATATAGGTAGCATCAACATTTTTATCCAGCAGCATTATCCGAAAATCATTTTCGCCCTTAGGTGCTTCTTTGCCTGCTTTCACCACTGCATTAATTCCCTTTTGCCTTGCTTTTTCATCTACATCACACACATAAATAACATCGGTATTGTCCTGCTTTGCGAATGTGGCTGCCATGCCCGCACCACGGCCGTTTGCGCCAATTACCGCAACCCTTATATGATCATTTGCGCCTATTATTCTTCTATAGCTGTTAGCAGTGAAACTTGAACTAACGCCACCTAATGCAAGGGCTGCGGAACCACCGGCCAAATTCTTAATAAACCTTCTTCTTGAGTTTTTCATATGCGAATGTTTTTGGGATTATAGCTCCTTAATTTTTATGTCCTGCTAGGTAACTTTATCGCCATGCGCCTGTAGTAGGATAGGAGAAGAAGCAGCTTCCGCAAAACCTTGCGTGGTATTGAATTTACTTTTTGAAATGGCCTCTTTAATAGCATCACTTCCCCTTTCATACTCCAATATTTTTGTGCCGTTTAACCAATGCTCTACAGGATTGCCTTTCACAATAATCCTGGCGGTACTCCATTCGCCGGCTGGTTTGTAGTGTTTGTTTGGATCGGCAGGTATCAGGTCGTATAACGAACCTGTTTTGCGATTCCCGTTTACACCCAGTTTCGCATCCGCATTCCGCATGTCGTCAATGATCTGGAATTCGCAGCCCAGGTTGGTGTTTGGCAGTAGGAAATATTTAATGCCGCTATAACCACCTTCTGAAACTTTAAATTTAATAGAAAGCTCAAAGTCTTTATACGATCGGGTGGTGATGATATCACTGCCGTGTCCAATTGAGGGATCAAATACCAGCATTCCGTTTTCAACTATCCATGAGTTGTCAGGTAGGGTATCGTGTTGTGCATTTCTCCATCCGGCCAGGGTTTTACTGTCGAATAAAGAGAGCCAACCATATGTTGTTTGTGCTTGAAGTATGCCGTTACTTAAAAGCAACAGAGTTAAAAGTAAATAGAGACGTGTTTTCATAAAGTAATTTTTCAACATGGACATTAATAAAAAACTTTCCGTGGTTTACTATAACACCGGCATTAAACCCGGAGGCATCTTTCATTACTTCACTAATTTCCAAACAAAACAGGAACCATCTTTTCTGTCAGGGGTGGTACCACGGGAATCGGCCGATACAAGGCTTCGCTGAAATGGATCTGCAAACAAATACCTGTGCGTGGCTATCGACATCAACATCAAATCACCCCGCAGCATATCCTGCCATTGAAACAGGGAAGCATCGCCTTTTTCTTCTTTTTCAATGCGCACTTCCGCCATACCACCTAATCCTTTTATGGTTACAAAACCATTATCATTTACCGATTGCAATGCAATCCGTCCATTGCTACGATCCAGCACCCGGAATTGCGCAGCGGTTCCGTTGGCTAAATTGTTTGAAGCCGGCAACGGACTCACGAAGTTCTTCCAGTTTACCAACACCGCACTATCTGCAAGGCTGGTAAGCGTAATTACTTCTCCGTAGGGGATTGGTTTTGTAAGGCCATGAGGACGTGGTTCATCCACTATAAATTGATTGAAATCAGCGTAGCCTCCTTCAGCGCCGTTGGTATTAAAATTGAACTGAGCGTAACGTACTCCCTGGAAGGTTCGTAACTGAAATACCATGATCGTTGTATCCCCAATGTTTTGAAAATTATTACCATCAACGCTGTAACTGAATTGGGCTTTCTCTGAATCAAAATCAGCATATAGCCGAAGCCATAAACGGGAACTATTTAGTTTTTCTTCCGTTAGTTTTCCTGTTTGCTGGTCAAACTGCTGTAAGGTTGTTTGATTGCCTTTTTTGTTTACAGCAATCCAGGCATAAGGTAAATTCAGCAATCCAAGTCCTGCGATATCACCTTCTTTTAAACCTGTCGTTTCTATTTCTGTAGTTACCATAGACTCGGGTCCAATGGAACGTTGCGTAAGTGAGTTACGTGCATGAATAAAATCTTTAGCCGGCAAAGAATGCAATCGCAAATATCCTTTCCGCTCTTTTAGTGACCATTTATTATTTACTGGTACGTGGTTCCATTGCCAGATAGGTTTTAATGCAGCGCCGGAGAAATCATCTGTCCTTTCATAAGTGGCGTGCGGTGCGGAAGAAAAGCCGGTATTGGGTTTTACCCAGGTGCGTGGCGAACGGGTTAAGTTGCCCAGCAATCCAAAATAGGGCCAGTCATCTTTCCAGGTTACGGGTGAAAGGGCAGTTACCCTTCCTACAGAGTTATAATCCATCATCGACCATCCCCACCATTCGCCCGATTGAATTTGTATAATGCCACCCTGGTGCATGGGAATAGATCCTACAAAATTGGGTACTGGCGCTACAAACTCAAACGGGGGCCCTTTGCTGATATCCCCTCTCATTCGCCAGCCGGTTCCTACGCCGAGGTTTTCTTTAGCACTCATCACATTAACTTCATAAGGCCCGGTAGGTTTGTCAGCGCGAAGACATACCTGATAGCAAAGCGGGTCATAATTGGTATTGGTGATATAATACTTGCCATTGATTTTATAAAAATGCGATCCCTCGCCGGCACCACTTCCTTTTTGTACAATTACTGTTTCGGTTCCCGGCTTTGTATCCGTTAAATCAGCTGTCAGTTCTGCCAAATGAACTTCATCATAACCCCAAACGACATAGGTTTTTCCATCATCGTCAAAAAGAACAGAAAGATCATGCATCGATTTTTTCATCTTAATATGCTCCCATGGTCCGCGGGGATCAGTTGCTGTATAGAGTTGGGTGGTTTGCCCATTTACATTGGTGAAAATGTAAAATTTGCCGTTGTGAAAACGAATACACGGAGCCCAGATTCCCTGGCCATAAATATCTTTTCCATCTTCCAGCCGGTATTCAGGTCCGAAGTCAAGTTTTTCAGAAACATAGCAAAGAAACTCCCAGTTTACCAGGTCTTTGGATCGTAAAATGGGAAGGCCCGGCATCGCATGATTGGTTGTTCCGGTGAGGTAATAATCATCACCAACACGGATCATATCTGGATCAGAAAACTCATCCTGAAAAAGCGGGTTGGTAAAAGTGCCGTTGCCATTATCAGAAGTCCATGTGGGAGTTTTTAAATTTTCAGCTAAGTCCGGTACTTCTTTTTGTTTCGATTTTTGGCCCGAAGATTTTTGTGCGCTTGATATAGTGACAACGCTGAATAAAAATAAAACGAACAATAAATTACACCAGGAAAATTTATAACGTATGGCAAACATGCTTTAAGATGATTGGAAGTTTATCAATCGGTTTATAGGAATGGAAAAGTAGAGGAGCAATTATCACGTCAACTTTAAAATCGCTATCAAAGCTTCCTTATTTTAATGTTGCGAAAAGCAACTTCATGCCCATGATCCTGGAAAGCGATTTTACCATTTGCAGCCGTCATGAAGTCAGTCCATGTTTTAAACTTGCTGCCAGCAATCATATTTTTCCACGCTTCGCTGCCATATTGTACATCCAGCGTTTTTACTCCATTAAAATAAAAAGTCAGATGCCCTTTATTTTGAATAATTCTTGCTTTATTCCATTCACCTACCGGTTTTGGGTTTGATAAAGTTGCAGTCCCATCCATATCATATAACAAACCTGCGAGATGATTTTCTTTCTTATTATCATCCGCTTTTATATTATCAAGCACCTGCATCTCAGCGCCGGTATTGTAGGTGTCGCGGAACTTTGGATCTTCTTTGATGTCAAATATTATTCCGCTGTTTCCACCTTCAGAGATTTTCCACTCTGTAGTAAACTCATAATTTTCATATCCATCATCAGTTGCAATATCGCCACTGTTGTCATTGTCTTTCAATGCCGGATCCATCACCAGTTCACCATCAACAACCTTCCAATTTTTGTTGACTGAATTTTTATTGTACGAATGCCAGCCTTTAGTTGTTTCACCATCAAATAATAATATCCATCCTTTCTTTTTTTCTTTGACAGCTAAAGTATTAGGAGTGCCAACTACGGATTGTGCCATGGATGAGGAGCCCGCATACAACAGGAAATTCAGGAGGCATAAGCTTGCAAACGATGTCTTGGTCATACTTTTTATACTTTAGAATTTGAGCAAATGAGTGTCAGTAGGAAATTTAATAAATCAAGTTAGTTATTAAAAACCACGATCTTGTAAAAGTATGTTTAATTGAATACAGGACTTTCCGTTGAGAAACAAATATTGCGGATAGAACAAACTATGCAGGCAATTTATTAATCGAATATTATTTATTAATAATATTACGGTTCTATATGTGTTGAAGTCAGAACAATCGTTGGCATTGAATCATTTTCCTCAGCCCTAAACGGAAATATTAGATTGGTAGTCAAAAGAGCGTTCCTTTTCTAAAATAAGATGAGGGATTGATAAATTTTGAATAGATAATGTACCAGGCGGAATAATCAACCCGTTACAACTTTTCTAAAATTGCTATTCCCTCGGTTAATATACTTTTGAGGCAATATTTAAATGTACAGGATTTAATAAAAAAAAGGGGACGAATGCTTTTTATCATCATTAATTTTTACAGTCTATTCAAGTATGCGAATTAATTAAGATGGTATCTGCATTTTATCCCGCAATTTTTATTCGTTTCATATAAAAATATGAGCCACTGTAAATGTTTTTCTTTGGAAGATCGTTGATGGAATGTAATAAATAACAACAAAAAAAATAAGCAATGGGTGTTACGATAAAGGCCAGTCTGTTTGTTGCAATTATTATGTTATCGTTTGGAAATCTTTATGCTCAACTGGTTAATAACATTTCCGACCCGGTGGAATGGATCAATCCATTGATGGGCACTGATTCAAAACCAAGTTTGTCAAACGGAAATACTTATCCCGCAATAGCAGTGCCATGGGGAATGAATTTCTGGACGCCGCAAACCGGCAAAATGGGCGATGGCTGGGCTTACACCTACGATGCGGATAAAATAAATGGATTCAAGCAAACGCATCAGCCTTCACCGTGGATGAATGATTATGGCCAGTTTGCTATTATGCCGGTTACCGGAAAGCTTAAGATCAAAGAAGCAGATAGAGCAAGCTGGTTTAGCCATAAAGCAGAAGTAGTTAAACCTTATTATTACAGCGTTTACCTGGCCGATCATGATGTAACGGCAGAAATAACACCGACCGAAAGGGCGGCACAGTTCAGGTTCACTTTTCCTGAAACTGATAGTTCATTCATTATAATCGATGCCCTTGACAAAGGGTCCTATATTAAGATCATCCCGCAGGAGCGAAAAATTATAGGGTATAGCACGAAATATGCCCGTGGCCCATTACCTAAAAACTTTAAAAACTACTTTGTTATTTATTTCAATAAAGATTTTAGTCTTTCAAAAACATGGAGTGGTGAAGTTTTAAACGATCAGGATCTTGAATTGCAGAGCGACCATACCGGTGCAGTCGTCGGGTTTAAAACAACCAAAGGTGAACAGGTAATTGCAAGAATTGCCACTTCATTTATCAGCTTCGACCAGGCGGAACTCAACTTAAAAAGAGAACTGGGTGCAGATGGTTTTGATTTAACAAAATCAAAGGCAAAAGCCGTTTGGAATAAAACGTTAAGTCGTATTACTCCGGAAGGGGGAACTATTGATCAAATGCGTACTTTTTATTCCTGTTTATATCGCACTTTGTTTTTTCCTAACAGGATGTATGAACTGGATGCGCAAAATAAAATCGTTCACTGGAGCCCTTACAACGGTGAAATTTTACCGGGGTATATGTTTGCAGGCACTGGTTTTTGGGACACATTCAGAGCATTGTATCCTTTCTTAAACCTGGTGTATCCATCTATCAATAAAGAGATGCAGCAGGGCTTGATAAACGATTATAGAGAAGGCGGATGGTTACCTGAATGGAGCAGCCCCGGTTATGCAAATATTATGGTGGGTAATAACTCAGCCTCCATCGTATCTGATGCGTATATAAAAGGGATGCGGGATTATGAT
>JBKJNG010000139.1:0-3928 GCA_046596065.1 Phnomibacter sp.
GAATGCCATAACTGGTTTTGCCGACTCAACAGCTTTTTTAGTAGTCGATACAGTCCGCCAGTTAACTACCAGTTTAACCAAAGGATATAATGTTTCGCCGGGCGTAAGCTACACAGAACCAATTGGAAAAAAGGGCCAGCTACAACTTAACTACAATCACCAGTTTACCAAAAACACAGCCAACCAGGAGAACAACTTTTATGACAAGGCCAGCGGGCAATACTCGCGGTTTGATACCAGCCTTTCCAACTTTTTTGAGAATACCATTACAGCAAGAATCGCCGGCATTAGTTACCGGTTGGGCGACCAGCAAAACCAGTTTTCGGCAGGTGTAAATTACCAGGGCACCACGTTAAACAGCCAACAGCAGTTCCCGGTAATCGCAAACGTTAATAAAAACTTCTCCAACTTTTTACCCAATCTTCAATACCGCCGCAATTTTAGTAAGCAGGCCAATCTTAGGGTAATGTACCGCGCCTCTGTTAACGCACCTTCGGTAAACCAGTTGCAAAATGTTATTAATAACAGCAACCCCTTGTTTATAAGCATTGGTAATCCCCAACTCGATCAGAGCTATACACATTTTCTAACTGCCCGATATAATATCACCAACACTGTAAAGGGAACCAGTTTTTTTGCAGGTGTTTTCCTGCAGAAGGTAAATAATTATATTACTAACGCCACTTCTATTGCCACGCAGGATTCGCTGTTGTCAAAAGACATTGTATTGAGAAAAGGCGCACAGGTAAGCCAGCCGGTAAACCTGGATGGGTATAAAAGTGCCCGTGGTTTTATTACGTATGGCATTGCCATAAAGCCCATAAAAAGTAACCTGAACCTGAATGTAGGAATGAATTATTCCCGCACACCCGGTCTTATAAATAAGGTTAGAAATTATTCTAATAATTACAACTACAGTGCGGGCATTACAATTGCCAGTAACATCAGCGAGTTTATCGATTTCAACCTGAATTATGCAGCCAATTTTAACCGGGTGGTAAATACCATTCAACCCCAGTTAAATAACAAATACTATTATCATAATACTGGCATACGGTTAAACCTGCTTACAAAAACGGGATGGTTTTTATTGAATGATATAACCAACCAATTGTATTCCGGCCTTGCTGACGGGTTTAACCAAAGCTTTTGGCTGTGGAATATTAGTGGTGGTAAAAAGTTCCTGAAAGACAAACGCGGTGAACTAAAGCTTTCTGTTTTCGATCTTCTTAAGGAGAACCAGAGTATTGCCCGCAATGTTACTGATAGTTATATTGAAGATGTACAGACAGACGTATTACAGCAATATTTCATGCTTACATTCACATATACACTGCGCAATTTTGGCAAGTCGGCAGCACGCAACAGTTCCCAAAGGAATTAAACCTGCTAGCCCTAATTTCGCCGCTTAAACTGCGTAACGTTTGAACGAACAGGCACTGATCGAACAATTGAAAAGGGGAGATGAAGCCGCTTTTAAACAGCTGGTTACTTCCTGGCAGGATATGGTATACAACACATCGCTGGGTATCGTACAAAGCGAAACAGATGCGGAAGACGTGGCACAGGAGGTTTTTGTAAAAGCATTTGAATCAATAAAGGGATTTAAGGGCGAATCGAAATTGAGCACCTGGTTATACCGGATCACGGTTACTAAAAGCCTTGATTATCTTCGCAGCCGCAAGCGCAAAAAAAGATTTGCATTTATATCCAGTATTTTCGGTGAAAACAATAACCTGATTGTCAATCCGCCCGACTTTAATCATCCGGGTGTTTTAAGCGAGAACAAGCAACAATCAGCAGTATTATTTAAAGCCGTGGACGCATTACCAGAGCAGCAAAAAACAGCGTTTGTATTAACACGTATAGAAGGGCTTGGCCACAAGGAGGTAAGTGAAATAATGGGGACCACCGTTCCGGCAGTTGAAAGCTTACTACAACGAGCTAAGATGAATCTTAAAAAACAGTTGGAAAATTATTACCGTCAGCATTTATAACTAATACCGTCAAACTTTAGTGTTGAATATTTGATTGTAAGCCTGACTAAATAGAAATAACGATGAAAAACAATTGGGAAGAAAAGGCAGAACAGGCGATGGATAGCCTTAACGGCTTGCAGCGTGCAGTTGCAAATCCGTATTTATATACCCGAATTAAAGCCCATATTGAAGAACAGCAAAACAAATGGGTTAAACTGGCAGGCTTTATAAGCCGTCCTGTTATAGCTATTTCCGCTGCTGTATTTTTTATAGCAATAAATGCATGGGTTGTAGTAAAACACCCGCTTACTGAAACGGCAGCAAAACCTTCGGTAGAAGCCGAACAGGCATTTGAACCTGAATATGCTACCCTTAATTATTCGCTCGGAGAATCAAATACAAACGAAAAATGAGTAGCCCGCGAAAGAATAAAATGCTTTTGATATTGGTGGTAATACTGTTGCTTACCAATGCCGCCATGTTGTATTACCTGGTGGGGGATTACCGGGAAGATAAAAAAAGCAAGACTCAAAAACAGGTGGAATGGGTTCGCAAAGAATTGAAACTTGATGATGGGCAATTCAACCAATACCTGGCATCACGAAACAAGCGTGACTCAATTATTGTACCCATAAATGATGTAATTCGTTCTGCTAAAATGCAGATGTTATCTTATTTAAAGCAACCTTCCTCAGCTGGTAACGATTCGTTGGTGGCAAACACAGCAACCGAAATAACCACCGCTCAGAAGGGTATAGAGATAGCTTTTCACCAGCATTTCAGGCGTTTAAGAACCATTTGCCGGCCCGACCAGGTACCATTGCTGGATTCATTGCTTGTGCAAATGGTTAACCGGACTACCAATAAACCTGGCGGAAAAGAAAATAGATAATATTGTCCTCAACCAGACAATCAATAACCTTCGCCCTAGTTGATTATCATTGGGCAACCCTGGCTGTTGCGGCAATAAGCAAGGTAAACACTGCTATAACGCACACATTCTCAAATATGTAAAATTATAAACCTGCCGAGGGCATTCGTGTTTGTTTTATCGAGACCAGGCAGCTTATAGGAGCACCCAAAACCGCTTTTATTAAGTATATCACGCACAATTCACTACTGACTTTTCACGATTTTTATTGCGCCAGGGAAATTCTTATCTGCAGGCCTGCCCTTGTATTTACCGTGGGTGCGGCAGTACTTATATAAGGGAAACTACGCATTTGGTCGAAATACAATTTTAAATTGATACGGTTGTTCATTACATAGTCAATGGTAGGGTTAATCTTGATTACTTTTTGCCCGGCAGTACTGAATGAACTGTTCTGATCGAGCCGGCTATTGCTGGTAGCATCATCCCGAAGGCTAAAATCGAAACGGAAAGTGATGTCATTACTCAGTTCTTTTCCGCCATCCTTATTAAAAAACTTAGGTAGGGTAAAAGGAAGTTTTAAGCCTCTTTTACGCCAACTGGCACTAATGGAATATTCTGTACTATTTATTTCACTTAACTGGTAATCTATCAGGCTCAGGCTTAACTGCCTGCTGCGCTTATATTCAACCCTTGCGTTCAACTGGCCAGTTGTGGTTACATCGATACCAATCAGAGGCTCAAAAGATTCCTGTATAGTTAAGTTTGGCACTAAGAAATACGGGATATAGTTGCCGCTGTTAGTATCAATAAAAGAGGGATATCCAATTCTAAAGGGATCCTGGAAAAGCAGGGCAGAGGTATATGAATTCATACTCATGCGACCCTGGTATGCATGCGATATGGTAATGGCGCTAAAAGTTTTTTGCAGGCTTTCTATTTTAGATAAACCAGTAAAATTTAACCGCCAGTTAGGCAATGCTTTAATTCCGCTGAAAGGGTTGGAGTTAATATTGGCATTGCTGTTTTTAATCAGCGCAACGCTATTAGGGTCTTTGTTGGTATAAGCCGCTATAAA
>JBKJNG010000240.1:0-3826 GCA_046596065.1 Phnomibacter sp.
AATTTTCTTTTTAAGTATTAAGGTTGTTTCCCTTTCAACCTTTCACCTTATCAACTTTACACGGACCCCACCGCCACACATCCTTTAAAATTACTTCCCGGAACCATCTTGTATTTCCTGATGTTGGTCATATATTTTTCTGATGATGTAAATGCCTGCAGGGTGTACATTTTTGTTGTTTTATAAAATTGTTGTACATCTTCCGGAACATCGTTTTTGCTTTCAAGTCTTGTCAGCAATTCTTTCTTTTGTGCATCACTAAGCTTGTCAAATGTTTTATCGTATTTCGAATCTATCATTTTGTCGAATGCTTTCATCCCTTCCACATATTTTTTCTGCGTTTCAGGTGATTCGCATTCATCCATCATCATCAGTGCAAATTCGTGTGCTTTTACTTCAGCGGCACCCATAAAATTTTTGGTAGTTGGAATGATAGCCGACGTAAGACTTGCCATCATTTTTTCCTGGCTTCCGGTAAGTGGAAGATTGGTAAGCTGAATGGTTACCTTATCCTGCATGCAGGCCGGGATCAACGCCGTTCCCGCGGATATAAAAAGCACATGTTTTAGTGCCGATCTTCTATTCATAAATTATTTTATAAACGATTTCCATTTTAGAAGCGATGAATGTAAATATTATTAGTGATTATTTTTTCACCAGCCAATTATTATCGTTTAACCAATCGGTTAAACGCTGCGGCCAGCTATGTATGCTGTTTAGTGTGGAGCGGCTACCCATGTTGAAAGCATGATTGCCCTGTGTATACAAATGCAATTCCACCGGCACATTGGCTTTGCGATGCATTTGCAGCAACTGAACAAGTGGCTCTGAACAACAGGCGTCGTCGTTAGCTGCCAGCATAAAAGTTGGCGGAGCAGTTGTTTCTACAGCAGTGGGCACGGCCAATGGACCGGGATATATTAATATTTGAAAAGCAGGCCTTGCAGTAAGCATATCAACTGCATCGGGCGATGCATAATTTTTGTCTTCATAATGATAAGAAACCCAACCGGCAACTTCGCCTCCAGCGGAAAAACCCATCACGCCGATTCTTGCAGTATCAACATGGTATGTATTGGCCATATTACGTACCATGCGCATGGCTCTGAAAATATCCTGTTTTGTATTTTCTTCTTTATAGGGGCTGTTGGGTTCACGAAACAAGCGATATTTTAAAATAAATGCAGTTACACCAATACTGTTGAAATATTTTGCTGCGGATACGCCTTCACTATTAAAAACAAGATTTGTATGACCACCGCCGGGGCAAATAACAACAGCCGTGCCCGTAGCAATAGAAGCGGGCGGAAGAAAAATTGTAAGGGATGGATTATGAATGTTTTTTACCCACCAATCTTTTGCCTGTTCAGCTTCTTTGGCTCTTGATTCAAAACCCGGTGCACCATTTTTCCATAAAGAAACAACCGTGCTGTCCTGCGACTGCGAAAGCATTGCAATTAAAAGAAGCGCAATAACCAACAAATACTTTTTACTGAAAACCAATCCAGGCGGCATAAAATTTTTTTATAAGAAATACCTCCGGCCTTACATTAAAAACATGGACGATCATAATAAGATGACATCAAATATTTCTATCAGCAACCGTTTATGCGATGAAAATAAAGATTAGCCACTCATTGTAGATTGCCATTTGTCGCCTGCTGGTATTTTCGCTTATAATCGGTTAAAAAAGTATCAGCATTTTTCGAATAGGAATTAATTTCTAATTGAACTGTGAACAGGTGACCTACTGAAGTGGCTGTATTTAACCGGAAACTGGTAGTTGACAGTTTAATAAACTATTAATATAATATTTTTTAAAACAGCTGCCATCCTTCGCATAACTTTCAAAAAAATTTAAGCCATGTACGTTTGCTTTGCCCGCTATGCTTTACTCTGTTTTGTTTGTTTTGGTTTGAATGTACGTGCTAACGCAGATGGTTTTCCAACATTGGCTATTGGTGCCAGCGCCCCCGATTTTAAGTTGGCTGGTGTGGATGGTAAAACCTATACATTAGCATCTTTCAGTAAGGCAAAACTGCTGGCAATTGTGTTTACCTGCAACCATTGTCCAACCGCACAGGCATACGAAGACAGGCTGATACAACTCACAAAAGATTACACGGCAAAAGGTGTTGTCGTAATTGCAATTTCGCCCAATGATCCCGATGCGATAAGGCTGGATGAATTGGGTTACACCGATATGAGTGACACCTATGAAGAAATGAAATTGAGAGCGAAGAACAAGCAATACAATTTTCCATATTTGTATGATGGTGAAACACAAGGTGTTTCAATGGTTTATGGTCCTGTTGCTACGCCGCACATTTTTATTTTCGATCAGCAGCGCAAACTGCGTTTCCAGGGAAGAATTGATGATGTAGAGAATCCTAAAAAAATACCCAATACGCAGGATGCACGAAATGCAATAGATGCTTTATTGGCAGGGAAAGAAGTGGCTGTTGCTACTACAAAAGTGTTTGGCTGCAGTATTAAATGGGCCGAAAAAGAAAAGCACCAGGAAGAGGTAAAAGCGGCCTGGGCAAAAGAACCTGTTAGTGTTAATATGATAAGCGAGCAGGGCATTCAGGAACTTTTGGAAAATAAATCGGATAAACTGAGGCTGATAAATGTGTGGGCTACCTGGTGCGGTCCCTGTGTTAGTGAATTCGCAGATTTTATTACCATGAACCGGATGTACCGCGGCCGCGATTTTGAATTTGTAAGCGTTAGCGCCGATACGCCTTCCAATAAGGAAAAAGTCGGGAAAGTTTTAAAGAAATTCCAGGCTTCCAATACAAATTATTTGTTTGATACGGATGATAAATACAAGCTGATTGAAGCCATTGATCCGAAATGGCAGGGCGCATTGCCCTATACTATTTTAGTGGAGCCTGGTGGCAAAATTGTATATGCCAAACAGGGCAGGATAGATGTAGCTGAAATGAAAAAGATAATAGTGGAGAATGCGCTGATAGGAAGATATTATTAGTGAGTAGTGAGTGTTGAGTAGTCAGTGGATCAGTGGGTATGAAACGTGGAATGCTGCCTATGAAAACGATAACTGATTGGGTAGATACTTTACCAGCTTTTAAGAACAATATAATGCTAAAATCATGAATCATTTTTACAATCGGTCTGCTGTTTTTTTATTGCTAACTGTTGGTGTTATGCCATTGCATGCACAAAAGCAAACAAAATTATTTCAGCGGAAAGATTCCGGCGCCTGGCATGTTTATACTGCCAAAGCCGGTACAGGTGCAGATCCGTTAAGAGTGTTTCAATTTGAAGGTAAAATGATTCATGTTTCTGGTGAAGATTTTGCCTACCTGATCACCGAAAAAGATTATGCAAATTTTCATTTGACACTGGAATTTAAATGGGGCACAAAAAAATATCCGCCAAGAGAAAATGCTAAAAGAGATGCAGGTGTTTTATACCATGCCATTATTTATAACGGCGACAAAATTTGGCCACGGTCATTGGAGTATCAAATTCAGGAAGGTGATTGCGGCGATTTCTGGATGACCGATAGTACTACGATTTATTATAACGATACGCTTACCAAACCGGCTCCCTGGTTTCGTGGCATAAAATCAAAAGATGGGGAAAAACCAAATGGCGAATGGAACAAGGCTGAAGTAATTGTTAAGGATGGGAAAATTACACACCTGCTAAATGGAATGGTGGTAAATGAAGGTCGGCCGGGCAATACAACAACTGGTAAAATTGTTATCCAATCGGAAGGAGCGGAGCTGTTTTACAGGAAGATTGTAGTGCAGGAATTTTGAGTGAGATGAGTGGTGAGTAGTGAATGGTGAGACCG
>JBKJNG010000259.1:0-5751 GCA_046596065.1 Phnomibacter sp.
ATAAAGTATACGCTTTAAAGGCCGGCGCAGATGACTACCTTACCAAACCCTTTCATTTACCCGAACTGGCAGCCAGGATCGCTTCTATCATCAGGCGCAAATTGTTTGATGGAAAAAGCCTTTTACAATTCGACGATCTGCTGATTAACTTAAATGAAAAGACTGTTAACGTAAATAATACTACCGTTGACCTCACAAAAAAAGAATATGAATTGCTCCTGTATTTTATCAGTAACAAAAATAAAGTGATCACTAAAAACGCCATTGCCGTACATCTATGGGGTGACGATATGGATGGCGCCGGCAACTTTGATTTTATTTATACACATATAAAAAATTTGAGAAAAAAATTACTACAGGCTGGTGCGGCTGACTATATCAAGTCTGTTTATGGTATGGGTTACAAATTTTCTCAAACTTACTAATGAAGTTATTAGCAACATATAGCCGGATTAACCTGGTTGTAACCATCGTTATTTTTTTAGTGTCGGGCATTGCATACTACCTTTTACTAAGTTTTATTTTAGTAATGCAAATAGATGATGACTTAAAAATTGAAGAAGAAGAAATAACGACTTATGTTATCAAACATGATCGTTTGCCGGAGATCATGGCTGTAAACGACCAGCTAATCTCCTTTTTACCTGAATCCGGCACTTTCAATAAAAGATATTTCTCTACTGAAAATATAGTTACCAATAAAGAAAAAGAAGATTACAGGCAGTTGGCCTTTGGTATAACAGCTGCAGGACAGCATTACAAAGTAAGTGTTTCAAAATCATTAGAAGATACCGATGCGTTAATTCATTCAATTCTGCTGATAACTTTTCTTACCATCCTAGCAATTTTAATAGCATCCTTTATAATAAACAGGCTGGTTTTAACAAGAATCTGGCAACCATTCTATAACACGTTAGAGCTGGTTAAAAGTTTTAAACTTGGGGAAACAGAAAAGTTTCAGCTTCCCGAAAACAAAGTGGAAGAATTTGGCCTGATGAACTACACGATTGTGAAACTGATTAAACAGGCACAGCTGGACTACCTGTCGCTAAAGACTTTCAGCGAAAATGCTTCACACGAAATTCAAACACCTTTAGCGGTTATCCGGTCGAAACTCGACATACTGGTGCAGGATGAAGACCTTACCGAACAACAAAGTAAATCACTACTAGGCGTTTATGCGGCAGTAGAAAAACTAACCAGGTTAAACCATTCATTATTGCTGCTCACTAAAATAGAGAACAATCAATTTGCAGCAAAGAGATCAATAAACATAAAACAACATTTGGAAGAAAAAGTGGCAGAGTTCCATGAATTATGGCAATCTCAGCAGATAATGGTTCATTGTAATTTTGGAGAAAAGGAAATTTTAATGAATGAAGAGTTATTGGAAATATTGCTAAATAATTTATTGAGCAATGCTACCAAATACAATCATGAAAATGGCAATATCAGGATTGATCTCAACTCGGATAAACTGGTAGTTTCCAATACCAGCGATCAACCACCGCTTGATCAACAACAAATATTTAAACGTTTTTATAAAGTATCCAATAATCAACATCAGAATGGACTAGGCTTATCCATCATCAGGCAAATTTGCTATGACACAGGCTTTACTGTCAATTACTCGTTTAATAATGCATCGCATTATTTTACCATTAACTGGTAAGCAATCTTTGTTTCCAATTTTTACCGCTAATTAGTCTAAGCAACGCCGGTAAAACAATTAATAATAACGGTAGCGCCGCAATAAAACCACCTATCACTGCAATTGCCAGTGGCTGATGTAATTCTGCACCTGTACCTATGCCCAATGCTAAAGGCATTAACGCAATAATTGCACCAAAGGCGGTCATTAGTTTAGGACGTAACCTTGTGGAAATGGCATAAACAACAGACTCATCTACATTGTGATTTTCCCTGAAAGATTCAAGAAACTGCAGGTAAGTAAAGATGGCGTTTTCACCTATTATACCAACGATCATTATTAACCCGGTGTAACTGCCAACGTTCAATGGCGTATTCGTAAAAAATAAGGCAATATAACTTCCTGCAATTCCTAATACAGCAATTAATAGAATTACAAGTGCCACCATAAAATCTTTAAACAAAAAAAGTATTACACCAAATACCAGCAGGCTCGAGGCAATCAAAATCATCAATAACTCTTTAAACGATTGTTGCTGTTGTGCATAGGCACCACCATATTCAATATGATAGCCCTGCGGCAAAACAACATTTGATGAAACTCTTTGCTTTATTTCTTTCATAACACTTCCAAGGTCCCTGTTTTCCAAACGGCCTGTCACTACCCCCATTGATTGCAGATTCTCTCTCTGAATTTCTGCTTCACCTGTATTTATTTCAACCGTTGCAAGATTAGAAATTGGCATTAGCCTGCCTGATGGTAGAAATACCGGAAGGTGTTTAATTCCCTCAATACTTTGTGCGGTGGTATTGGGATATAAGATCCTGATATTGGTAATCTGCTGTTTTTCCAAAACATTCCCAACGGGATTTCCCTGTAAGGCAAGGGATAACTGCGATTGCAGCGATTGAGGTGTTAAACCATATTGCGCCAGCGCCACATTATTTGGCAAAACAGTTACGGAAGGACCTGAAATAACAATGCCATTAAAAACATCAGCAGCACCTTCTACGCCTTCAACGATCTTACTAACTTGCTCGGACAACTCATGCAGTTTTCTGTCATTATCACCATAAATTTTAATTTCAATTGGTTGCACCGATTCCATCAAATCACCAAGCATATCTCCAATTACCTGGCCGAAATCTATTTGTAAGGAAGGTTGTGTTGTTTCTACCTTTCTGCGTATGTCTGCGATTACTTCTTCGCTCGAACGTTTCCTGTTTTTCTTTAGTTGGATAAGATAATCACCGCGATTTGGTTCTGTTATAAAAAACCCCATCTGTGTTCCAGTCCGGCGGGAATAAGCAGAGATCTCGGGTATTTCTTTAAACATTTTTTCTACTTCTCTAAGTATTCGGTCAGTTTCTTCCAACGAGGTGCCAGGTGGTGAATTATAATCAAACACAATGCTTCCTTCATCCATTTCCGGTAAAAAACCTGTCTCAAGCTTTGGAAGTATCAGCCAAATACTTATTCCAAAAACAGCCATTATGATGATGCTAAAAATGGGTTTATTAATTAAGTAAGCAACCCATTTTTGTTTTTTGACCTCATGCGTTTTTAAGTGCTTAACGGTTTTTATTTTTTTATCCCTGGTTAACAGTAAATAAATAACAGGCAAGCAAATCCAGGTTACAAAAAAGGAACAGATCAATGTAATGATCATTGTGTTAGTCATCACCTTAAAATAGGCCCCTGCTACACCACTCATTAATTCAAACGGAATAAAAATAACGATGGTACTTAATGAAGAACCAATCATGGCAGGAAATAAATAATGAATAGCCTTTTGCACTAACAGGGAAGATGGTTCCTCAGGATGCTCTTCATGCGTTCGATGAATTTGTTCTACCACCACTATAGCATCATCTATTATTAACCCGATTGCTGCTGCTATGGCACCGAGTGTCATAATGTTAAGTGTGTAGCCAACAGCATAGATCACAATTAATGTAAGACATATCGTAACCGGAATGGTAATTAAAATGGTGGCACTTGCTTTAAAGGAACGAAGAAAAATAATGGCCACTATAATCGCCAGCACAAGCCCTATCCACAAACTATCCGAAACACTTTTGACAGAATCATTCACAAAATCCGCCTGTACATAATAAGGCCTTATTGTTACGCCTGAAGGCAGAATCGTTTTCAATTCAGCAAGCTTTTTGTTCATGTCATCTGAAACCGAAATGAGGTTTGCATTAGGCTGTTTAATAACCGCCACCAGCACGCCGTCTTTACCATTCGCATTAATTTTTGTGTACGCTACACCTTCCTTAATACTTACCGTTGCAATATCTTTTAGTAGTATAACCCGTTTGCTGTTGTTAGAAATAATTACCTGTTGCAGATCTTGCAGCGAATGCACAGTAGCATCCGTAACAGTTAAATACAATAGGCGGTAATCAGACAGGTATCCATTAGATTGAATAAAATTTGTTTGCGTTAGCGCACTCGACAACATGTCGGGTGTAATACTTAATGCACTCATCTTTTGCGCATCCAGTGTAAGCCAATACTCTTTTTGTTTACCGCCAATAATCCTAACTTCTGCAACGCCTGCAACCTGCGACAGGAAAGGCTTTACCGTGTACAAAGCAATTTGCTTCATATCAATTGGCGTACGTTCCCGGCTGTTCGTTTCTAATGAATATCCAATCACGGGAAGTATAGATGGATTCATTTTCTCCACCGTTATCTGCACGTCAGGGGGTAACAAATTTCTTATTTGTGCAATCTTCGATTCAATCCTTTGCTGACTTAAATCAATATTAGCATCCCAATTCATAAAGGCAGATATTTCACAACTGCCCCGGCTGGTAGTGCTTCTTACATCCGCAAGGTCCGGCACCTGCTTAATGGCATTTTCAAGCGGTTTCGTAACTGTAACCATCATTTTATCCACAGGTTGCAAGCCTGCATCTGCAATGATTTTTATTTTTGGAAAAGTAATTTCAGGGAATAAAGAAGTTTGCAAACGACCGTACACAAAAGCACCACCAAGAATTATTAATACAATAATTACTGTGAGCGGATTTTTATAGGAGATAAAGAATTGTTTCATTATTCGCCGTTGTTGATCTTCACTTTAGCTGTGTCTGCCAAACCATAATTACCCGTTAGCAATATTTTATCTGATGGGTTAAACCGGGGCTGCACAATTTCAACTCTGTCACCAGATTCTGTGCCTTTTGTTACAGGCACTTTAACCGCAGTTACTGAATCAATCATCTTCATTACCCAAAAATTTTCCTGCCCCTCATCAGCAAGTATGGCCGCTTTTGGTAAGGAGGGTACATTGCTCCTTGCTGTTTTAATTATCCGCACTTTTGCCACCAGGTTTTGCGGAATAATATTTTTAGGATTGACTGAAATCTTTACGGTTAACGTTTGTGAAACTGAATCAAGCACCGGCAGAATATTATTGACCACACCTTTTAGAACAGTTTTATCAGGCAACACAAGGTCCACGGTCTTATTACCAGGAAGATAGGGCAACAATTCATAAGGCAAACTCAACAAAAATCCAAAGCTTTTAGAATCTGTTACAGAAGCCAGCAATTCACCATCCTGCACATAATCCCCGGGTTTAAAATTTAGCTGCGATACAAAACCAGTACCAGTTGCAAATACTTTTATCAACCCACTAAACCTGAATGAAGAATCCAGTGCATTGATCGTATTACCAAGCGCTTTAGCCTCTTTGGTTTTTAAGGTAAACGCAAGTTTCCCGGGTTTTACAAATTCATTCAGTGTGATATGAATACTTTGTATATACCCATTTGCGGATGCCTTAATATTATTGTTTTGCAGAAATACAGAAGTAGCATTCAGATCGACATACTCTGTTAAGGCATCGTTGCTTATAGTAGTAACCGTAACAGGTGTTCGCACTTCACCGGCAACAACAGCTTCTTCCGAAGTACTGGTTTTCTGTTGGCATGCAATTGTAAATACTGTCATCAAGCAAAACAAAAAATAATGTTTTATCATATTAAGCAGTTTTACCTGTTCCAGTAATTTATTTGGTTTAAAATTCTCAACCTGCTTACTGTATTCTGGATCAGCATATTTTTCGAATTGAGATAATTGTTGAT
>JBKJNG010000520.1:0-6041 GCA_046596065.1 Phnomibacter sp.
GAAAGTCTGTCATAGTGCGTCACAAATATATTTTCAAGTGCGGTTATGAAACTCAAAGGATTTTCCAAGCTTTATAATATTTGGGTTTTAGGAATGTAAGTCATAAAAATTAGAAAGAAAAAGTTATCAAAAACTGATCACAAGTGGATGTTTATAAGATCGGGACAGGCTTTTAGAAAAGAATATTGATCAAATTTTGCATTTATAAAAGGAAAACCGGCCGCTTGTACGTACCTGATTTCAGCCTGGATAATTGATATTTTAAAGAGGGTTTAAGCCGATAATTAGCATAATCGTTGCTATGTTAAGCAAATTTCACAACGCTTTACGGCCATTCAGCCGTACTTTCGCAAACTTTTTAGCCTGTGAGCGCTGCAAGTATTGCAGTTATCATTTAAAATTCACAGTTCCGGCTAAGCTCAAATTTTTATATGGACATCAGAAACATTGCGATCATCGCCCACGTTGACCACGGCAAAACAACTTTGGTAGATAATATTCTTAGAAGCACAAAGGTTTTCCGTGATAACCAGGATGCAGGCGATTTGATAATGGACAGCAACGATCTTGAAAAAGAACGCGGCATTACCATTTTTTCTAAAAACGCAGCAGTTGTATACAAGGACGTTAAGATAAATGTTATAGACACACCGGGTCACGCCGACTTTGGTGGTGAAGTTGAACGCGTACTTAAAATGGCGGATGGTGTAATCCTTTTGGTAGATGCTTTCGAAGGCCCAATGCCGCAAACCCGTTTTGTACTTCAGAAAGCATTAAAACTCAACCTGCATCCAATAGTGGTTATCAATAAAGTTGATAAGCCCAATTGTCGTCCCGATGAAGTGCATGATGCCATCTTCGAATTATTTTTCAACCTCGATGCTACTGAAGAGCAGCTGAATTTTCCTACTTTTTACGGTAGTGGTAAACATGGTTGGTTTAACGATAGCCTTACCCAATCGGAAGATATTACGCCGTTGATGGATGGTATTATTAAATATGTGCCGGCACCAGTAATAAGCGAAGGCACACTGCAAATGCAAATTACTTCATTGGATTATAGTAGCTTTCTTGGCCGTATAGCGGTTGGCAAAGTGGCCCGTAACACAATCAGAGAGAATATGCCATTTAGCCTTGTTCAGGCAGATGGGACCATCAAAAAACAACGTGTTAAGGAATTATACGTGTTCGAAGGCATGGGCAAACGCAAAGTAACCGAAGTGCTTTCCGGTGATCTTTGCGCTGTGGTTGGTGTGGAAGGTTTCAATATTGGCGATACCATTGCTGATTTTGAGAACCCTGAAGCATTAGCCGTTATCAGCGTGGATGAACCTACCATGAACATGCTGTTCAGCATTAATAACAGTCCGTTCTTTGGTCGTGATGGTAAGTTTGTAACCAGCCGTCATCTGCGTGATCGCCTGATGAAGGAAACTGAAAAGAACCTTGCGCTTAAGGTAAGTGATACTGATAGTGCTGATAGCTTTATGGTTTATGGCCGCGGTATTCTGCACCTTGGCATTTTAATTGAAACCATGCGCCGCGAAGGATATGAGTTGACCATCGGTCAGCCGCAGGTATTGGTTAAAGAAATTGATGGCAAGAAATGCGAGCCTTATGAGGTGCTGGTAGTAGATGTGCCGGAAGAATTTGCCAGCAAAGTTATTGACCTGGTAAGCCGCCGCAAAGGTGAAATGCTGATTATGGAAACGAAAGGCGATATGCAGCATTTGGAATTTGAAGTTCCGAGCCGTGGCTTGATTGGTCTTCGTACCAATATGCTTACCTCAACCCAAGGCGAAGCCGTTATGGCCCACCGTTTTACAGAGTACAAGCCTTGGAAGGGTTCAATCCCCGGTCGCAGCAATGGTGTTTTGTTGAGCAGGGAACATGGAACAACAACCGGGTACAGCCTTGATAAATTACAGGATCGCGGATACTTTTTTGTTGATCCGGGTGAAGAGGTGTATGCCGGTATGATTATTGGCGAAACCAATAAGCCTGGCGACCTTAACGTTAACCCGAATGAAGGCAAAAAACTTACCAACCATCGTGCAAGCGGTAGCGATGCGGCCACCAGCATTACCCCAAAAACCTTGCTTACACTGGAAGAATGTATGGAATACATACAGGGGGATGAGTGTATAGAAGTAACGCCAACCTTTATAAGGATGCGTAAGGTGATACTGGATGAAAATGAAAGGGTGAAAATCAGCAAGCAGCAAAAGGCAGTTTCTGCATAAAAATCATAATTGATATTAAAAATCCCCGGCAGCCGTTGGCTTTCCGGGGATTTTATTTTTACCGTATATTTCTTGCCATGTTTGTTTTTGTGTGTTTTAATGGCTATGTATTACGTTAATTCCATAAGCAATTACAACCGTTTATTGGAGGGTTGTGAATTGCTTATGATTGATGAGGCATGCTATGGGAAAATTATTTAATGGCCGAACGGGTAAAATATAACGCATATACCCAGCAGCAGGTGTCACCCTATTTTTGGCGCATTTACGACCAGCAGAAAATTGAGCTATACAACAAAAAAGATGGCGGGTTGCCGGCTTTTGAATAGAAATGGCCGGCTTCATCGAAAATTAAAATACCGGTTGCATTGCCAAAGGCCAATTTTGAAATTATTGACTCCGAAAATTACTTGTCCTGGATGTGAGGATGAAAAATACCAATTCAATCCCACATTCAACTTTGGCATGAAGGGTAGTAGAATGAATGCCTCCCATGTTTACAGGGTTTTTTGCTGTAATAAAAGACTAGTTGGCCGATGGGCACCTGTAAGAAGTAAGGTTGAACGTAATACCAACCTGCGCCGTAACATATTGATCTTTGCGGCTGCTGATGCCACGTTGACGGCCGGCAATACCTATAGGTACGGTTGTGGTTTCATAACTACGATCCTGCAATAAAAATGCGGGAGAAGGGTCGCCGTTCGGCAATGGATTGAAGGCATCGCTGCCGGCATAAGTTGTACTTACATCATCCAGGTAATCGGTACCCGTAAAACGGTGCATTATTTCAAATGTAAGGTTCATGCCCTGGGTTAAACTATATTTTACGCCTACACCAAGCGGAACACAAAAGGTCATTGAGGTGTAAGGTTTGCGATCGGGATATAGAGTAGGGTTGTTCTGACCTTCCGTTCCGAGCGGCCTCAGGTAAAATTTTTCGCCTCCCAGGTAAGCATAAGGGTCGTAGGTAAAAAAACCTGCTCCCAACGATACATAGGGTGTAAAAGAATTGCCCCGCTGCCCGGGAATAAATTTAAAAAAATTAAAATCGCCCATTAGAGCAAGTTCAAAAATGCTTGTATTGAAACTGAGGTTTCGAATTTTTTGTACTTCGTTTTTGCTGTAAGTATCACTATAGCCAAGGTTGGCATAAGTTCCCTGTACCCTTAACGCAATATAGTTTCCGAATTGTTTACGAAAAAGCACACTGGCTGCCAGCTTGGGGCGGTTTAGCGCTGCTCTTGTATTAAGATCGCCGAAGTAATGGGCCGCGCCAACAGCTACACCAAATTCGCCATTCAATACAGTAGATTCCTGGAACTGGGCTTCGGCGGAAAAACAAAAGCCCGAAATCAACAAAATAATGATCCATTTTTTTGCCATGTTTGCAAAGTAATATGGTTTCATGCAATAACGATTGATTACAGCCTTTGGTATGCGCTGTGGAAATTAAGGATTAAGGGTTTCGTTTATCAAGGCCCCAGGTGAGTTTGTTCCTAAGGGTTTCAAGAAAGGTGTTTTCATTAAAACGCATCAGCCCGATTGTAAATGCCTCTTTTTTTACCGCCACCTGCACATGCTTGGGCACCATTTCGCGTCGGGCATCCATAGAGCAGATATATTCATCACTTCGTGCTTCCACTTCAAAAGAAATAATGTTGTTGTCCGGTATAACAATGGGCCGCACATTTAAATGATGCGGAGCGATGGGCGTAATTACAAAACTGCCACATTCGGGGAAAAGAATGGGGCCGTTGCAACTAAGGTTATAACCGGTGCTGCCGGTAGGCGTACTTACAATTAAACCATCGCACCAGTAAGTGTTTAAAAATTCGCCATTCAGGTAAGTGTGAATTTTAATCATACTTGCCACATCTTTCTTATGCAGCACAAACTCGTTTAGTGCAAAGGGCGAATCTGCAAACAAAGGAATACTGGCATCCGCATGAATCAACGTTCTTTGATCAATAATGTAGGTTCCGGTAGTTAACGATTCAACGGCCTGAATAATTTCTTCTTTACCAATATTGGCCAAAAAACCCAGCCGGCCGAAATTGATACCCAGCAGGGGAATATTTTTATTCCTAATAAGTAAAGCACAATCAAGCATGGTTCCATCTCCACCAAGGCTTATAAGGCAATCGGCATTTGAAGGCAATTCTGCTCCACTATTAAAAACGGTGAATTTAAATGGCGACAAAATATGAGACCAGGAAGCTGTTGCCAGCGAGGAATATAGAAGGATGGTTACTTTACGTTCCTGAAGTTCCTGAAGCAGCATGACCAGGTATTGATCCTGCCCTTCCTCCAGTCCGCGGCTGTAGATAGCTACTTTCATTAGATCCCTAAGTGGGAAAAGATTTTAATGCGTTATAAGTAATCCTAACTGGTTAAAAATCAGATTGGGTGTGTAAATATAACTTGCCTCCCGAATCAAACTGGTTAAAACTAAAGTCAAACTTGATTGCCCAGTCGTAAATGGTTACAATATCCAGGCCTACCCCCCCTGTACGGAGCAATTTATTGTTCATAAAACTGGTTCCCGGGTTCTTATTATAAACGTAGCCCAGGTTGCCATAGGTTTTCAGGAAAAACCGGAACGGAATGCTGTTATGCGATTTTGATTTGAATAATTTTTTGATGGTGAACTGGTAAACCTGTTTACGAAGAGTTGCCCTTACCATACCTCCCATTGCTCCATCGGCAACATAATATTCAAGACCCTGCATAGCTACATCGCCAAAGCCCAGTAACCTTGAGTTGTAATAAGGCTGCGCTGCAGGAAATCTTATTACGGCGGCGGCCTGGAATGCAATCCACGTTTTATGCATTATTTCCCAGGTGCCCAAAAATTTACCACCTACCTGCAGCATGTTCAAGTTGCCCTTTGCGCCGATGCGGTCTAAAGCATAAACATCAAAATACCAGCCGCGAAGCGGGTAAGGGATATAGTCCACATTAAAGTATTGAACGTTGTAATTAAGATCAACATAACTGGCATTGGTTCGGCCACCACCTAAAAAGTCGGGATTAAGTTTGGCTATAGAGCTATCGAAATTTTCTTTGGTATAACCCAATCTAAACTGCATTCTTAATTTGCTGCCCTTTCGGTAAGATAAACCAGCATCTGCATGGATTATTTTGCGGTTAAAAATGCTTGTGTCCACGGTTAGCAATTTATTGTATTCAGTAGCATAGTTAACCTCGCGGTTACGTGCATAGGCAAAACCAAAGGAATATCCAAAGCGGAGCTGTTTATCGAAATATGGGCGGAAATAATTAAAAGAGAGCTGCTGCGTGTAGCCGCCGATAACCCATAAATTAAATTTATCGTTCAGGCCGGTGGCGTTAGAATGGGTGACTTTTAAACCAATATTTGCCCTGTCAAGGCTGGCATTGTGCTCTTTTATCCAAACATTCCAGTTACGGTCAACTACCCGAAAATATGGAACTGGAAAAATATACCATCGTTCTTTGACCTCAATTGTAATATCTACCTGGGCATTTTCAAGTTCAACCGGTGTTACTATAACATCAACAAAAAGGGCTGTATTCATCAATTGTTCCCTTGTTTGCCTTAATGCCCTGTTTAGTTTGCCTTTAGTAAAAAGATCACCTGGTTTTACAGTAACCTCACGCTCAACAATAAATAATTTGGTCCGTTTGTAACCTGTAATGGTTACGTTTCTTACAGATTTGTAAGTAAGTGAATCATTTATTTCAGGGTTATTTGACTTGTCTTCAATTGCAGGCAATGCATCAGCCTTTTGGCAATAGGCACGTAATCCGGCACAGTAC
>JBKJNG010000596.1:0-7784 GCA_046596065.1 Phnomibacter sp.
GCCGGATGATCCTTTAATCCCCTACTTACTGTAGCAGGTGATATATTTAGCTGTAAGGCGAGGTCATATATAGTAATTTCTTTTTCTTTCATCACAATCGGTTACATAGATTGAATAGGCGTCAAATTGGTCTTTTTTAAAGTAATTTCATGCAATCGGTTGCAGTCTAAAAAAGTATTTAGATATTAGTGGCCTGAATTTTTGCCATTAATAAAGAGTGCTTCATGTTTTTTAAATGTCCATCTTTTTAAAGTGGCAACTGTTCTACTCTATCTTCTTTAATGTGCTGGTATAAAAAGGGTATATAAAGGAGCTTCTCTGCGTAAAAATAAATGTAGGGTATTTTCGATTGCAAAAGAATGATGATAGTATGATAAAGAAAGTTTTATTCTGCACTGTGTTGATGGCTGTTGCATTTTGCTGTGCCTTTAGTTTCGGTAAAAAAAATGTCCCGGATGCCGCGTCGCTAAAAAATACTTTTAACAATGATTTCCTGATTGGAACCGCATTAAATAGTATGCAGATTGAGGAAAAAGATCCTGTTGAAGCTCAATTAATTCCGCAACAGTTTAATGCCATCACTCCGGAAAATATTATGAAGGCTGAGGTAATCCATCCGCAATGGAATACTTACAATTTTGAGCTGGCTGACGAGTTAGTAGCTTATGGCCAGCAGCACCATATAGCTGTTAACGCCCACACACTTATATGGCATAGCCAAATGCCGGCTTTTGCCCGCCGAATACAGAGTGTGGACTCTTTTAAAACATTTTTCACCAATCATATAAATACGGTCGCCAGCCGCTATAACGGAAAAGTTTTATCCTGGGATGTGGTGAACGAAGCATTGAATGAAGATGGCACGATGCGCAAATCGCTTTTTTTGGATAAACTGGGCCCCGATTTTGTGACAGAAGCCTTTAAGCTTGCACAGGCAGCAGCACCATTAACGCAGTTGTATTACAACGATTATAATAATGAACAACCAGCTAAGCGTGCCGGCTGTATTGCCCTCATTAAAAAGATACAGAGCGCAGGTGTGCGCATTGACGGTGTGGGCATTCAGGGCCACTGGCATCTTGGCAAGCTGCCTTTAAAAGATATAGAGGAAAGTATAGTACAATACGGAGCATTGGGCTTAAAAGTGATGTTTACAGAGCTCGATATTACAGTGTTGCCAAGAGACTTTCAGGGTGCCGACGTGGGCCAGCACATGAAATCAGACTCCACAACTAACCCTTATACCAGGGGCCTGCCCGATAGTTTGCAGCAAAAACTGGCTGATGATTACGCTTCCCTGTTTAACCTGTTTTTAAAGCATAAGGACATCGTTTCAAGAGTTACCTTTTGGGGGGTAAACGACGGTCAAAGTTGGCTGAACGGCTGGCCAATTCGTGGCAGAACAGACTACCCTTTGCTGTTTGACAGGAACTTTAAACCTAAGCCAGCATTTTATAGCGTCATCAATACCAGTAAGAATTTCAACTAGAACCAAACAATGGATACAACAACTTCGGGACAGTTAAAACCCCTCGGTAACAACGGTCAAAAACTTTCCGTAGTAGAGAAAGTAGGATATAGTTTAGGTGACCTGGCAGCCAACCTGGTATTCCAAACATTAGTAGCTTATCTGTCGTATTTCTATACAAACATCTATGGCCTAAAAACGGAGCACGCCTCTTTGGTTACTTTAATCGTAGGACTGTTTGCAGCTTTTATTTTTAATCCAATAATGGGAGCCATTGCCGACAGAACTTCCACCAGGTGGGGAAAATTCAGACCCTGGATTTTGTGGACAGCAATACCGTTAGGAATTGCAGCTATCCTGGCATTTAGTACGCCTGATTTTTCTTATAAAGGAAAAGTAATTTATGCGGTGATTACTTATGCTTTTTTGTTGATGCTTTATGCTGCAAATAATTTGCCTTATTCGGCTTTAAGTGGTGTTATTACGGGTGATATGAAGGAAAGGAACAGCATGTCAGCATACCGTTTTGTTGCTGTGATGGGAGCCCAATTTTTTGTACAGGTTTTTATGTACGATTTAATTCTAAAAGCCGGTGGAGGTGATAAAGCTATTGGCATGGAGCGGGTAATTACATGGATGGCCGTAATAGGAACTATCATGCTGATGATAACTTTTTTAACCACAAAAGAACGTATTGTACCTAAGCCTGAACAAAAGTCGCTTCTAAAAGAAGATTTAGGAGATCTGCTTAAAAATAGGCCATGGGTAATTATGTTAGTACTTACAACATTGGTATTCGTAACACTGGCTATGAAAGGAGGCTCTTATGTATATTATTTTGAAAACTATGTTGATCAAACTCAATTAAAAACTTTTTTAGATCCGTTTAAAAAATTCCTGCCCACTTTCGAAAATGATACTGCTTTGGGACTTGGCGTATTCAATGGAGGTGGAATCCTTTTTGGATTAGTTGGTATTATGCTTTCAAAAAGATTTGCTGATAAATATGGCAAACGAAATGTTTTTGGCGCTTCCCTGTTTATTTCAACACTATTTGTAATTGCCTTTTATTTTTATCCTCCGCAATCAGTTGGGTTAATATTTTTTACTCAAATATTGCACGGCTTTTTCTATGGTATCAGCACGCCAATATTATGGACGATGATTGCCGATGTGGCGGACTACAGCGAATGGAAAAACAATCGCCGTGCCACCGCTATTATTTTTTCGGCCATGATGGTGGGTTTAAAAGGTGGATTAAGTATAGGAAGCGCATTAGTGTCCTGGTTGCTGGGTGTACATGGCTATATCAGCAAAGGATCTGCTAAAATTGGTGAAGCGATTGTGCAACCTGAAAGCGCAATACACGGCATAAAAATGCTGGTAAGTATATATCCGGCAATGCCATTTTTACTAGGATGCGGGCTGTTGTTTTTTTATAAAATAAATAAGAAGATGGAAGTGCAGATTGAAAATGATTTGAAACAAAGAAGAAGCGCTTAAGGTTGATTGAATCTATAAGGATCGAACTTTTATATAGACAACCTTTTTTAAAAGCCCGAAGGGCTGACATTATTTTAGAAAATAGAATAGATAATATTTTTAAACCCTGAAAAGGTGATATAAAATCAAAATATTTTATATGCCTGATGCACATTACATCCGCGAAGGCGAAAGTTTTTAAGGATTAATAAAACAATCGATTTAAATCCTAAAGGGTGGAACAAAAAAAATCATTGTTGTCCGACTAATCGGGGCTAAAGCCCGGGTGACAAGGGTTTCGTTCTAGTAACCCCCGGCTTAAGCCGGGGGCTAGCGAAAAGCAATACAGGCAAGGGCTTTAGCCCTGAAACAAGAATATTAGTCGGACAATAATGAAAAAAAATCTGATTGACGGTTAAGTCATTCACATTACTAAATGACATAAAAAAACAGGAGGCCTTATGCCGGAAGATAACATTGAACATATTGATTTTGATGACTTGTCAAAAAATGCAATTTCACAACCGTTGATTAAACACATTTTCACTGCAGACCCTTCTGCACATGTTTTTGATGGAAAAATATATATCTATCCTTCACATGATGTAGATGCGGGCGAAGCCTTTGATGATCTGGGTAGTCATTTTGCGATGGAAGACTACCATATAATATCTATGGACAATCCGGATGGAGAAGCGATAGATCATGGAGTTGCGTTGCATGTAAAAGATGTACCCTGGGCAGAAAAACAAATGTGGGCGCCTGATGCAAACGAAAAGGACGGCATGTACTATTTATACTTTCCGGCAAAAGGATACGATGGCATTTTCAGGATTGGGGTGGCTACAAGCAATTCTCCAACCGGGCCGTTTACACCGCAGGTCGCTGCTATTAAAGAAAGTTTTTCAATAGATCCTGCCGTTTTTAAAGATGATGATGGCCGGTATTACATGTACTTTGGAGGTATTTGGGGAGGGCAGTTGCAACGCTGGCGTGACGGTATTTTTAATGATGGAGAGCCGGAATCACCTTTCGCATTTTTACCCGAAAAAGATGCGCCTGCATTGTGTGGTAAAGTAGCTTTACTTACAGACGATCTGCTGGAATTTGCCAATGCACCAGCCGATGTAGTTATTCTGGATGAAGATGGTCAATCGCTTTTGCAAGGCGATAATGAGCGACGTTTTTTTGAGGCTTCGTGGATGCACAAATACAATGGCAAATATTATTTCTCCTATTCCACTGGCGATACACATTTTATCTGCTATGCCATAGGCGATAATCCTTATGGACCCTTTAAGTATGCCGGCAAAATACTGGAGCCAGTTATCGGCTGGACATCGCACCACTCCGTATGCGAATTCAATGGCAAATGGTATTTGTTTTATCACGACAGCATTTTAAGCAAAGGCGTAACACATTTAAGAAGTATAAAAGTTGCAGAACTTAGGTACCGGCCCGATGGCACTATTGAAACCATTAAGAGTTATCGAAAATGATTTTTCATATACATCAGAACAGGAATACAAAGGCTTTTAAGATCGTTGGTATTTTACAGGCAGATGAGGGGGAATATATTGAGGGGAAATGGATTGCCGGAAGACGGATGAATGGCGACCAGGATCACCATGGAAGACACATAAGAATATCTTATGGCGAGTGGGGAATACAGCATGTAAAGCTGTATAGGTATAAGTGAGAATCATCTTCTGCAAAAAGGAATGACGAAAAAGTTTATAGGAATAATGATAACATGGCGGTGTGGTATTGACGCTTGCGATTGGTTTACGGCTTATATCGACCGCTGAACACTCTCAGGATATTTAATAACTACAGGTACGAAAACATGAAGCACTTCCTGATAACACTTTTTTTCAGTTGCCTGCTAATAGCAGTAAAGTCGCAGGTAAGGCTTCCTGCGCTTGTAAAAGACAGCATGATTTTGCAAAGAGGTGCTGACATTAGAATATGGGGTTGGGCTGCTGTAAATGAAAAAATCAGCATCAGTTTTCAAAACAAAAAATACAAAACAACAGCAGATGCAAATGGCAATTGGATAATCCATCTTCCGCCAACAAATGCAGGCGGTCCGTATACCATGCGCATATATGCCAGCAATCATATTGCCATCAGCAATATTCTGTTTGGTGATGTATGGTTTTGCTCAGGACAGTCTAATATGGTGCACCAGTTGCGGTTACATAGCGAACGTTATGCCGATGAAATCAGGTCAGCAAATTATTCTGAGATCAGGCAGTTTCTTGTTTCCAATCAAACTAGTCTCCAACATGCTCAAAATAATCTGCCAACTGGTTATTGGAAATCAGCCAATTCAAAAGATGTACTTGAGTTTTCTGCGGTAGCTTATTTTTTTGCCAAAAAGATTTATGAAAAATACCGTGTGCCCATTGGCTTAATTAATGCGAGTGTTGGGGGTACACCTATTGAAGCATGGACAAGCGAAGAAGGGCTTAGAGATTTTTCGGATTTGTCGGCTATCGTTGAAAAAAATAAAGACACAGCTTACATAAACGATATCAGTAGAAAAGCGATTGCAGCTAATGCAATCCGCAGTTTAAAAAAAGAAACAGACAAAGGATTAACGCAGAATATTAAGTGGTTCGATACAGCATATGAACCCAAAGCATGGCGTAATATTAATATACCCGGATTCTGGGAAGACCAGGGCATAAAGGATTTAAATGGTAATGTCTCGTATAGAAGAGAAATAGATATACCTGGCTCAATGACTGGCATTCCGGCGAAAATTGCTTTAGGAAGAATTGTAGATGCTGATTTTTTATATGTAAATGGAAAGTTAGTTGGAAACACCACTTATCAATATCCGCAAAGAAGATATCACTTGCCTGCCGGAGTACTAAAGCCCGGCAAAAATATTTTTGTTATAAGAGTCGTCAACAATTCAGGTAAAGGTGGTTTTGTTTATGATAAACCGTATTATATAAAATCGGGTGCAGACAGTATTGATCTGAAAGGCGACTGGCAATATAAAGTGGGTGAAGTTTATATGCCGCAACTTGCTGTAGAAAGTAATAGTATGTCGTTTCAGAATCAGCCGGCCGCATTATACAACGCCATGGTTGCGCCGTTGATTAATTATAGCATTAAAGGAATGCTTTGGTACCAGGGTGAAAGCAATACTTCCAATGCAGCACAATATAAAGAACTGCTTCCAGCATTAATAAAAGATTGGCGGCATAAATGGCAGCTTGGAGATTTGCCTTTTTTATACGTTCAGCTTCCCGGTTATATGGATGTAAATTACCTGCCATCAGAAAGTGAATGGGCTGCATTAAGAGAAGCTCAATTAAAAGCTTTATCCGTTCAGAATACAGCCATGGCAGTAGCCATTGATCTTGGCGAGTGGAACGATATACACCCTGACAGAAAGAAAGAATTAGGAGAGCGTTTAGCATTGGCTGCACAAAAATTAGCCTATGGAAGTAATGTTATTTATTCAGGTCCGTTGTTTAAATTTTCTGCAAAAGAAGCCGAAAGAATTACTATAACATTTGATCACGTTGGAACTGGTTTAATTGCCAGCGATGGGGAAGCATTAAGTGAATTTGCCATTGCTGGCGCAGATAAAAAGTTTGTTTGGGCCAATGCAAAAATTGAAGGCGATAAAGTAATTGTTTGGAACGATACTGTGAAAGATCCCATGTATGTAAGATATGCATGGGCGGATAATCCCGTTAATCCAAACCTGTATAACAGGGAGGGATTGCCTGCATCGCCATTCAGAACAGATAATTAAAATTTATTAAGGATCATATTTATCACCTGCGTATTAAAGTGCCGCAATACCGGTTGATGAATAGAATATTCAAAAAGTGAAATTGAATTGATACTGCAAAAAAACGATAGTGTTTAAGACAGGTTGATCTAAAAATTTATGCACCCATACATTACAATGAAAAGATTTTCGGCTTTCCTGGCAATTATCAGCAGCACGCATGTTGGTTTTGCACAGTCACCTGCAATTGACAGTAGTAAGTACCCTAACCTGGTAACATTTACTGCACAGGAGGCTAGTGAAAACATGATGCAGCAATTGGGTATTAAAAAATTAAGGCCCGGGCCAAGTGGAAATGAATCAGCGCCAAACCATGCGAACTATGATGAATCACTTGCCAATCCATGTCAGCAATTGCCCGATGCCTTGATTACAAAATCTGGTAGAAAAGTAACTACCGCCGATCTGTGGTGGCAACAACGCCGCCCTGAGATTGCAGAAGATTTTGAAAGAGAAGTGTATGGACGGCTTCCTAAAAAAATACCAGCTGTAACCTGGGCGGTAAAAATTACCGACAGGGAATTTATTGGTCGTACTCCGGCCATTGTAAAACAATTAATCGGGCATGTCGACAACAGCGAATATCCGCTTATAAATGTTGATATCAACATGATGGTGGTGTTGCCAACCAATGTAAAAGGCCCTGTGCCGGTTTTAATGATGTTTGGCTTTCCTTCTTTTCCTTCTCCTGCGCAACCATCGCCCGGCGATATGGAAAAACTGAATGCTGCATTTAAGGAGATGATGATAAAAAACGACCCTTCCTTAAAAGAAATCTTCGACCGCTATCCTGCTTATTCGCCTGTAACAAGATTAGCAGGGCCGAATTTCTTTGCACCACCTCCTGCCGGCGACCTTTCTCCTGCAGAACAGCTTCTGGCAGCGGGCTGGGGCTATATAACTATTGATCCTGCAAGCATACAGGCTGATAATGGCGAAGGCCTTACAAGGGGCATTATAGGCCTTGTGAATAAGGGTCAGCCGCGTAAGCCGGATGATTGAGGGGCACTGCGTGCC
>JBKJNG010000647.1:0-2824 GCA_046596065.1 Phnomibacter sp.
TATACATTGGCTTTTTTAAATTCCTGCGGACTAAAATTATATCCGCTTTGCGAAAAAAGATTTTTAACTATATCTGTTCCTCCGCCACCCGAACCGTTTCTGAAAAAGAAAAACCAGGCAGCAACACCTGCCACAATCAGCAACAATATTTTTTTACCGCCACCACCGCCGCTAAATAAAGAAAGGAGTAAGGGTAATAACCCTAAAAGGCCACCACCGCCATCGCCGCGGCCACCAGCACCGGAAGTGTTATTGTCGTCAAAGTTTTGTTGATCGTTGGGATCATCTTCCATACGTATTGGCATAGGAATAAGTTTTAGGATTTAAAAGTAAGAAGTTTTTTTATAATGCCTTCTTAGTTTTATACAGATATGCCAAACGACTTTGCTTTATTCCAATACTATACTGTTGTTTTTTGGATATTTAACGGAGTATTTAAAATTGACTTTCTTTTCCTTAGCTGGTTCCAGTTGAACTGTCCATTTCAATTTTCCTGTCTCGCTGTCAAGTTCAGCTTCTTTATTTTCTATTTTATCCACTTCCACTTCTTTCATCGTACTTATCGGAAACTGATCCTCAACAATTAAATTAATGGCTTGTTTTTTATTGTTACGGATACTGATTTCAAAAGTTCGATAATCAATTTTATTGCTGCCCAGGAATTGTTTTTTGCTGTACTCTTTAACACTTACTCTTTTTACAGAAATATTTTTATCACGACCCAAAGAAATGTTCAAAGTATCGCCTGCTGTTTTTGGATTAATTAATGCTTTACCCAAGAAAGTACCTTCAAAAAATAAATTACTTTCACCTTCCAGTAAATTCAGGTCATTCCAGTCGGTGATTTTTGCTGTAAGGAAAACATCCTGTTCCAATTTAGGTACACAATAATATTCATACTGTGCAGGCACTTCCATAGTTTTCATTTCTACAGTAGCAGTTTTGCCATCATTAAGAATGGTATAAGGTGTTTCTATATCAAATGAAAAACTGGTGCTGTTTTCTTTTTCTGAAATGGTTAAAGGGATGCTGGTTACAATTGCAGCTCCGTAAGCCTTCCCCGCCATACGTTGAGTGCCGAAGGCAGATGTTACAACAACTTCTTTAAGGTCGCTACCTCCACTTTGTAAAGCTATATCCATTACATTGGAGGAGACAAATAATTCCCTGGTTTGAAAACTTGCTGCAGAAAAAACAATTGTTGAAGCATTATATGGAACTGTTATCCTGAAATTTCCATTTGCATCTGCTGAAACACCGGTTCTTGTTCCTTTTATCATAACTGTTGCAAATGAAACGGGCTGCCCGTTTAAATCTGTTACCCTCCCGCTAACTTCCCTTACATTGGGGTTGAAAATACTATTGATGTTATTGTTGATTCCATAAAACTGTGGTGTAAAATAATGCAGATACCAGGTTGGGAGTTCAGGCTTTTCTCCATTTTGCTTTGGGTTAGCAGTTGACAAAGTTAGTTTTACATCTTTCCAGTCTTCGCCTGATGATTGATACACATTTGCCTTATATACCATTGTTATCGGATGCATAATATCAATAACCCTGATATCATAGGTAGGATACCAACCGGCTTTATCAACAAAATAACTCAAACTGAAATCGGCATTCATCGTTTCTTTACTTTCTACCGTTACCACCACTTCGCTGGTGGCGGTGCTGGCCTGCTTGTTTAGTTCATCACGTTGTTTATTTAATTTGACCATTTCTGCATTCATTTTTTTTAGTGTTTTATTTATTTCAGTTTCTTTTTGTTTTAAATCCAGTAAACGTGTACGGTGAAAGTCAGCAGCATCTTTCAGATCGCTCATTTTAAGGCCGGTATTCTGTGCTACAATTCCCTGATTTTTTGAAAGCAGTGTTTCTTCATTAAGATAAATACTCATCATGTTATTTTCCATGTTTATCTTATCCTGCAGCAGTTCTTTCTGATCATCTACCTTTTGTATGTCAACTTGTTTGGCCTGCTCCTGCAGGTAATTTAATTTATGAACAACTGAAAGTACAGTGAAATTACCTTCGCCCTTTACCTGTATGCTTTGGCTATTGATATAAGGAGATATGCCACTGAAAATAATTTCAGAATTGCCGGGGTTTACCGTAATTTTTCCTGAACGGTTAATTTGAGCTCCGTTTAAAAAAACGGTAGCTTTTTCAATTTTAGAGTTAATTGTTTTTTGAATAGTTTGCGCCTGAATGCTTTGCAACAGGATAATGCAGATGTGGATTAGCAATAGTCTTGATAATAATGTCTTCATGATAATTTTTTATCATGATGCAACCCATAAAAGGTTTACATAAAATTATTTTTAAGTGAGCGATTAATTCTCTTTTTCCAGTATTTCAAACTGCCTTGAAAAACTCACCCCATTTTCATCAACCAGCGTAATTATGTGTTTACCCGGAGCAGGATTCAAACCAATCTGGTGAAAATTTTGTGTGGTACCAATAAATTCATCATCCAGGCTCCAGAAAATTTTTGCACCGGCCCTGCGGTGGGCGGCAGTAAAAACTGTTTTTCCCCTTTCGCCATTTATCTCCAGCGGCACATAAATTTTTGCAGTTGGTTGCGGATAAATAATTTCAATCAGTTTTCCTGTTTCGGAAAAACCGCATCCGGTTTTAAAAGCTGGCAGTGGCTTATAATCAATATTGCGTTGCTTATAATAATATTCCATCGCCGGAGATAAAATGAACCAGCTTTTGTGCAACATATTTGCCGGCGTTTCACAAGCTTCTGTCACCCTAAAATTTCCTGTCGTATCCAAATGAATTATTTTATGATAAGAGCATAGTGCAACTTTTAATCCAT
>JBKJNG010000660.1:0-5434 GCA_046596065.1 Phnomibacter sp.
TGGCAATCGTGCTAACTGATGAATTCTGATTAATAAAAAAAGCCGCATGAATTCATGCGGCTTTTTTTATGGCGTATTCTTTTTTAAATTGTCCCATGGACTTATTTGAATTGGAACTTGAACGGGTTTTACATTTATTGTATCCCATGGTATAACGGGATGCTCTTCTCCCCTATGACAGGTATAGCAGTTCATGGCGAGATCATCCTGCCTGGCTGTTTTTAAATCAGCCCCAAAATATTTTTCATTCAGATCATTTGTCATTCGCATCATATCACGGGCCTCTTCTTTCTTATGCTTTTTATCTGATGCATAATCCCAGTTGTCACCTTCCTTTACATGACAGTAGCCACATTCTACACCAAGCGACCGCGAAAAAAGATGCATGTCCTTATCCAATTTATCTTCAGATATATCTTTTGGAAAGACTTGTAAATTTTTAAAATCATTGTCCTTTTTCTTATTCCTCGCAACAATATTTAAAGTGGTTATTGACAGCAATACTGTCATTATCAAAAATGTTTTCCTGTATTTATTCATGAGAAAAAGCGTTTATTAAATTGAAATTACGCTAACCTGGTTATTTCAAAAAATCAAATTTATCCCTGTTAATTCCTGTTTTTATTTTTATTCAAATGTTTCAACTGCAGGTAGTCAAGCAAATAAATCACTTTAAGCGATAGATTGTTATTGTTATCCTGGCTGATAGTATTTCCAAAATTTCGGAAATACCCTTTTTCAACTTCTTCTGTAGCATGTTGAGCCGCATCTTTCCAAACTATATTTATAAAACTACCTGGTGCAAACTGCCAGGTATATACCATATCAATATTAAAATAATTTACGTTGTTGTTTGCCTCCGGATGGTAGTTGGCATTGTGGGTAAGCCCTCCATTTTTTTGAAGCAGGTAAAACGCTTTATTATCAACACTGCTTATATAATGCCTTGCCCTAAAAGTAATACCCATTTTATTGTTGAAACTGTACTTGGCACTTAAAATATGTTCGATAGTATTGCGTTTGCGTTTTGCAAAATTCAGATCATTACTTCCTGGGACATAAACATAACCAACATTATTAAACCTTGGCTGGTAGTTTATATTTTGTGCAATGGTTAGTTTGCTATTAAAGCGCAGGCTGTGCATAAAAGAAAGATCAAGTGCAAAAGCCTTAAAAAAATCAAGATAGGTACGCGTAAAAAGCTCAGTTGAAAAAGAGTATTTTTTGCTTTGATTACTTTCGAACCAAGTGCCTAAACCAACACTGGCACCACGTGTAAAATAATACCCGGTTTTACGCGGTTCATAAAAATCATTTTCTTTAAAGCGGTAGTCGGTGTGCATACCAACCCACCATAATTTTTTACTTTGAATATTGATATTTGAATTTACCTGTGCAAATTGAAATTCAGTATTTGCAGGATCAATTTTCTTGCTAAGCACGCTATAACTTCCGTTCACATTTATGTTTATTCTATTGTGCCAGTTTTTGGGCTCTACCCATTTATATCCAAACCATGCACTATGATTCAGGTAATTATTATTGGTAAAATAGCCCATGTCATCACTGCTGAATTTAGTATCGGTTCTTTCCTGAGAAACATTAAAATTGAAGCGACCACTTGTTTTGCCAATATGTAATTCGTGGTTTAAGCCGGTTTCTGTTTTACCACCGGGTAAATAATTAAACCTGTTGCTAACGGCAAGTTTTCCCCCGAGATTCCAGTTATTGGTTTTATTATTTAGTTCAAACAATCCTGCACTTACATTAGCGTCATAATCCGGTCCTTCCCGCCAAACATTTGTGTTTATAAACGATACACTCGAATTATATTTCATTGTTTTATCAAGCACAATAACGTTGTAATTTGTAAGCGGGTCCGTAGTTACTTTTCTTTGTTTTCCGCTTTCGGTATTCTCAATGGTTGCATACTGTGTTTTAGTAATGGCATTTAAAAAACCAATACCCAGGCCGTTCTGCATGCGACCCGAAACTTTTGTAGCATTTATGAGCTTTGATTCTGTTGGATTCTTTATTACCGCTTCATTGCTGTCTACATTATTATATACATCGTTTAAATGAAGCGGTGAGCCACCAATTCTTCTTGAATAAAACAAATTTCCTTTCCCAAAAAGTTCTGTTCCTTCGGTAAAGAAATTCCTGTTTTCATTAAATTTTACTTCGAAGGGTGTAAGATTTAATACCTGGTTGTCGCTTTGTACCTGGCCAAAGTCCGGTATCAATGTTGCATCAAGCGTAAAGGCCTGGTTAATGCCATACTTCACATCAAGTCCGCCATTTACTTGTGTTTTCAAATTTTTCTCATCGGGGTTATGTAACGGATAATGATTGGCGTATACAGAAAAAAAGGGAGAGAACTGCAAACGCAAAGGTGGTTTGATATTAGAAATTCCTTTCCAAATACCTTCCTGTGTAAGAAAGCCATTTATATTCGGATCAATTGCATTCCAGGTAAATTGTTGCTCGGTTTTTCTTCGCCTGCGGGTAATGTTTACGCCCCAATCCTGTACTTCTTTCTTACCAAAGCGAATAGCTGAAAATGGTATAAACATTTCAAAACTCCAGCCGCTGTCGGATATGGCTGTTCCGCTTTGCCAAACAGCATTCCAGCTAAAATCTTCCATGTCACTTTCCTGGCTGGGCGGGTTCATTTTCGCATCCCATTGTTCGCCTAACGGTGTAACAAAATATTCAAAACCATTCAGCTTATCGTTGTAAGTATCAAATATTAAACCCACATAATCATTTGTTCCAAAACCGTCTCTTCCTTTTAATTCGGTTGCAATACTATCTTTTGTTCTCTCATAGCAAATGCCACCGAAATAAATTCCCTCATCGTTATACATTAAGTAAGAAACAGTTCTTGTGCCATGGTTTTCCAAAGCGCCAATCTTTGGTCTGAACTCTAGCAGGTCAGTCATTACCGCCGCATCTTTCCACGCGGAATCCTTTAATAACCCATCAATTTTTATAATCCCTGCAGTACGATTAGCAGGCAATATTTTTGAATTACTTGTTTGTGCCCCGGTGTTAAAAAAAATGAACAGGTTAAGCACAATTAAGCCAGCGCTAGTTCTCATATTAGGGATTAATTTTTCTACTAAACGGTAAAAGGCGAATGAATAGCTCAGGCTACCAAACGTTTCGTAGATCAAAAATGCAACCCACAATAAAAAGCAAACAGTTAATTTACTTAAATATTGAAATCCCGGTGATGAGTGGTAATCACACTTGAGCTAAGAGAATATATGAGGTTTGTAATAACAAGAACATTATTATACATTTAAGTCAAATTCATATTTTTATGGAAGAAAAATCTTACCTCGGAACCGATACCGAGCCGGCTATAATTCCAACCGGTGATGAAAAAACTATTGCGATGCTTGCACATGTGCTAACTTTTGTTGCACCTATTCTCGCACCGCTGATTATTTATCTGGTCAAAAAAAATGAATCTGCTTTTGTTGAAGCACATGCGAAGGAATCACTCAACTTTCAAATTACTGCAGGCATAGTTGTTGTGGCTTTGTTTATCACCATTATAGGCGTGTTGCTGATTTGGGTGGTTGCTATTTTAGCAATGGCATTGGTAATTGTGGCCACCATAAAAGCAAGTGAAGGAAAATTATATCGATACCCATTTAGCATCAGGGTAATAAAATAATTATAACCATGACACTGCAATAAAAAATAGCGGTATGATTGAATAAAATCAATCATACCGCTATTTAATTTCAATTACTTGCTTATTTTATTTTTATCACCCGCAAATAATCGAGCATCGCCTGGTTTATTTCACCATTCATATTTGCATTATACTGTTCAAAACTTAGTACAATATTATGTACTCCTTTTGACAAAGACACTTCTACTGAATTGGTAAAACCCCAGTTACTCCACTCCTCTTTTCCGCGTTGTGGCAACACAATTGTTCCAATCTTTTTATTGCCGTCACTCAATGTTCTGATGGCGCATTTGTTTTCGGTATTGGTTGGCCCGTTGCCATTTGCATACCTGAAATCAATGGTATACAAACCAGCTTCTTCAATTGCTACAGGAATGGTAACGCTTGTATTTAACGTGGTCGTTAATTCAACAAATCCTTCTCCTGAAAATCCTTTGTAATTATAATCTGCTTTTTTTGCAGCCATTTCCGCTTCGTACCTCTTTTCATTCATTGCAGGTATCACTTCCAGTGGCTCACTTGCAAAAGATGAAACATTCATTTTATCAAATGCAATAACCTGGTAAGATGCGTATGTTGACTGGTTATTTACTTTTGTTTGAAGTGCCGGAGTTGCAATCAACAGCTTGTCATTATTATAAACTTTATAGTTTTTTGCACCATCAATTTTTTGCCATGACAATAAACCATTTTCATAGCTAACCGAAGGCGCTGGCAATGATGTATAATTCGAAACTTTATTGATCTTACTATTAGCAGGGAGACTATTATTTAAAACGATTTTGATAGCATGCGTGCCCGTTAATGTGGCAGGAACTATTGCTTTTGCAACAACCTTTCCATCCAGCATAAACGATTTGATAGTATTGCCATAACCTTCCATTTCTATATTCAAAATTGCCTTGCGGTATTTAAAATTGTTAAGTGTTCTTTTACCTTTTAATGCCGATGGAACAAAGGGTTTAAACTCTAGATTGTCGTTGTTCAAATGAATTCCAAAAATCACTTTGTGTACCAAACTCAGGCTGCCGGATAAACTCCAGAGCATATTGCTTGAGTTAATTTGTGTTCCTAAAAAGTCGCCGTTATCTGCAACAAAATTTTCTTTGTTTGTTAAGAACATAGCAGCCGGCCGATAGATAGCGGCTATGCTTTCCATCACCGATTTTTCATTACCTACTTTTGCCCCGGCCCACAGCCAATAGGTTTGTACAAATGGCCAAACCGCATTGTTGTGATAGGGTGGTATGCCCGGTATTTGAGGGTAAATACAAGAGATTCCATAATCGGTTAATGGCGAGGAGGCAACTATTTGATTTTGCCTTGCAGGGTCTGCAATGTCAAATACGACCGATAATGCTTCGCCCAATGCTTCTGACTTTGGCGAAATGATTTTGTTATTTCTGCCATATAAAAATTGACCATAATAGCCTTTTGATGGCAACCACAAATAGGTATTGATGCCTGTTTTAATTTTTGCAGCAGCGGCTTTGTATTTTAGTGCTTCTGTATTCTTGTTTAACAATGTTGCCATTTGCGACAAAACCATATTTGCCTGGAAATGAACTGCATTTGTACCTAAACATTCTGATTCATAAATATCAGCGGGCTGCATCCATTTGGGGTAAGTCTGTTCACGCCAGTCGAGAAATGAGGATTCTCCTTTTACCAAACCGGTTGTCGCATCGTACACATTTTTCATGTCATCGTCAATCGAATTCTTAACGA
>JBKJNG010000090.1:0-6993 GCA_046596065.1 Phnomibacter sp.
GAAAAAACTGTTTTTACTAATAACGATCCTTGCATCCTTTTTCGCCTCCCAGGCACAATCGGTTGGTATTGGCACATCAACACCTGATAGCACTGCTATCCTGGATATTGTGAGCACGAATAAAGGCGTATTAATACCGCGCATTGGTGATACGGCAAATGTGACCGACCCGGTGGAAGGTTTGATCATTTATAACAAAAAAACCAAAACACCCTATTATTTTAATGGAAAGAAGTGGCTAACGCTGATTGGCGCGGCACCAGGAAGTTTGTTGGCCTCAACGGATAGTATTACCTATGTGATTACCGGTACCGGGTTTAGAAGCACCGAATTTCCGGTAATTGGTATAACGCAGGGAGTAACTAACCAGGGAATTTCACCCCTCGGCGGCAGTTCCAAGCCAACGTTTATGGATTTTAGTTTTACCAAAAAACCAGACTTAAATTCAAAATTTTTCAACCAGAGGACTATTTATTATTCTACACCACCAGCTGCATCCATTGAGTTTAAGCTCTATGCTGCCGGGGCTGCCACTCCCTATATTTCTTACCGGTTAAAAAATCCTCTATTTACAGGTATTACTACAAGCGTGGGTGGAGGAACCGCCAACTTTATTGAAAGTGTGTCCTTTACTTTTACCGATTATGGATTTAAGGACTGGGTAACAAATACAGGCTTCAATTTTAATGTAACCTCCAGGGTAATATCGGCTTATTAGTTGACCGGGAAGTTGAAAGGGTAACAGGGTGAAAAGCGAACAACGGGAAGATCACTGTATAATAAAGTGATCAGGTGGTAAGGTCACAAGCCATTTAAAGCAAATCAACCAATCAAACTGACCAACTTCGCACACCTTTTCACCTTTCAACTCTCAGCGTTTTCCAAACCATCAATACTAATTTTATAATGAAAAAGCTTTTTATTCTCATTGTCTTCCTTGCCTGCATTTTCGCCCCCTGGGCACAACCTGTTGGCATTGGCACAGCCACGCCTGATAGCACGGCCATGCTCGATTTAGTTAGTGTAAATAAAGGCGTGCTGATCCCGCGGATTGATGATACAGCCAATGTGGTTAACCCTGCCGAAGGTTTGATTATATTCAATAAACACACCCAGACGCCCTATTATTACAATGGCAACAAGTGGGTTATCATGGGCAACTTTCCACTTTCTTCATCTACACCAACTGATAGAATTACCTATACCATCACCGGCATTCCCGGTGCGGGATTTACGTCGCTTGAATTCCCGGTCTATACTTTAACACAGGAGATAACAAATACTTTGTTTAACGGCAGCCCGGGCAAACCCCGTTTTTCTGATTTCAGCTTTACAAAACCATCGGACAAAAACTCAACAGGCTATAGTCTTATGGCGGCAGTACCAACCCTGCTGCCTTCCATCGAATTAAAAGTTTATGCCGCGGGGGCCGTAACCCCTTATATTTCTTACCGCTTAAAAAATATTATTATCACAGATTTTAATTCGAACGGGGCTTCTGCTGGTAATTCCTATATTGAAAACATATCTTTTAGTTTTGAGAATTATGGTTTTAAAGATTGGGTAAATAATCTAAGTTTTGGCTTTAATGTGAAAATGCGGCAGATAACGGCTTATTAATTATGTTTAGCCTGCGCAGGAATCTATGAATAGGGTGTTATCAAAATGCCGAATGGCATCTTAACACTGGTGCCGACGCCTCCCACAATATTTGAACCTCATGAAAAGTCAACAGCCCGGTTCAGAGCTTTTTCAATCGATCTTTCAGTATCAAAAGCCAATTTAGCGTTGTTTAAACGGCTGATTTTAATTACTTACTTATCCACTTAAATATTTGATTTCCGTAACTAATTTTTTCAAATCCGGTGCGTGCAGCAACACCAGTTCGGCATTTTTTCTACAGATGCATTAAACTGTATAACCACTTGAGCAACTACTACCAGGCAACACCCACAAAAAAGCCGTCTCACACATAAGACGGCCTGCTTAAAGGTTAGTTATATTGTTTATGGAGCATCCCACCAAACCCTGTCCGTTATGTTGGTGCCGGTATTCTCAGGTTGTGGATTCGTGCTTATTTCCTGTTGGGAATAGGCATATCGTCTTGGGATGGTTGTAACGCCTGCCTGCGGATTGGCCGCTATGGTTAATTTCGGAAAGCCAGTCCTGCGCCAGTCATTAAAGTTTTCAATAGAAAGCAAATCTGCAATGGACTTTTCTTCCATTATTCTTTGCAGCGCATTGGCAGTTGTTAGCTGGCCTCTCTTTGCCAGATAACTAACTACAGCTGGATTGGCCAGGCTAAACCCCAGGCTTTCCATATTGTCTTTAATGGCTTGCTGGTAAATTGGCTGCGCGGCTGCTGCACCGGATGTTATCAGTGTAGCTTCTGCTTTTATAAACTGCAGTTCTGAATATGGTAGCAAGGCAACGGGTGCCGAAGCAGCCGCATAGTAATCGCCTACCGTTGAAAAGATGGTTACATCTGGCACTACATCTGAAGTACTTTCCCTGCCTGAATAAGTATCCAGCGAACCTTTATTTGCAATAACCGGCAAGCGTGGATCCGTCCTGGCAACTAAGCTATCGATAAGCGTGGTGGCTAATACCACACCACCCTGGCTACTTTCGGTATTTTTAAACCAGGGGCTTTCGTGCCCTGCAGCGTCGGAGAAAATATCCAGGATAGCTTCGTCACCTGTACCGGTAAATGCATGCTCCAGGTCAGCTAAAGCCAAATTTGCCTGTGTTTCAGCGTTATGCCCCGGCGCTTTGGTAAGATGCATATGATGCCTGGCCTTTAACGCATAAGCAAATTGTTCCCATTTACTCATATCACCCTGGTACAAAAAATCATCTGCACCCGGTGTTAAATTTCCGGCATCAAGCTGGTTTTCAGCAATGGCATCATCCAGCATTTGCTGTATCATCTTATAAATATCTTCCTGCTTATCATAAGCCGGGTGCAGGTTTCCTTCAAAAGCCTCGGTAAAGGGTATATCGCCCCACATATCGGTGGTAACACCTAACGTGTAGGCCGTTAGCACTTTTGCTATCACACCATAAGAATGGTTGTTGTGTTCGGCTGCTGCTTCCCTTAAACGTTTCAGGTTTTGCATGATGTTGATATACATTTCTCCCCAGGTATATTCTGCATCGCCGGTAGTAAACTTATAACTTTCAAACTGTGGCAACGGCTGGTTTAACGACAACTGCTGCATCCAGTAAGCATTTATGAGGGCAACACCCGACGTATTTGAATTGGAAAAATTACCGCCTGCAACCGTAACACCAATATCAGTAATAATAGGGGGGAGGATGAGATTTTCTGACGCTTCCAATGGGTTATTGGGATCTGTATTTATATCCAGGAACTTCTTACAACCAACTGTTGCCAGCACAGCCGTCAGGCAAATCAGTCCGAATACTAATTTATTTTTCATTTGAAATAATTTTAATATAAAAGAATGGGGCTAATTAAAAGGTTGCTCTTAAGCCAACGATTAAAGACCTTACAGTAGGTGTTTGGAAATTGGTAACGCCCTGCCCGTTGCCGCCGCCGGATACATTGGCTTCGGGATCGCCGGAAGTATAATGCGGTGCATAGATCCAAAGGTTATTTCCACCCACGCTAAGGGTTAAAGCTCTAAAAGGAACCTTCTTCGGCATATCACTTAAAGTGTAGGCAAGACTCAAGGTCCGCAACTTGATATAAGTGCCATCTTCTATATTAGATTCGGTGATGCCGGAAATTGCAGGCCAATAATCCTGGGCAGTTATTGCGGTTGTATTAGGCTTATTATCGCTTGCATAAACGGAGTTCGGTACAACAAAAGACGCTTCCCTGTTCTCAGTTATTTTAGAGGTGCCATAAAACCACATATAGCTATCATCCAGGTTCAATACATCGCCACCTTGTTTCCAATCAAACAAAAAGCTGAGTGATAGTTTTTTATAGGTAAACGTGTTATAAAAGCCGGCATTAAAGTCGGGGTTTGTATTACCTATTGGCTTTAAATCAACAGTGGAAATAGGTATGCCATCATCATCCACCATTATCTGTCCCTGGGCATTTCTTTCATATCCCAGTCCATACAAAATTCCGTATGGCTGGTCTTTAAACAGGAATACACCGGCATTGCCAAATCCACCTAACTGAACATTGCCCACACCTTCGCCCAACGAAGTGACCTTGCTGCGGATGCGGGTAAAGTTGAGCTTGGCTTCCCAGGTAAAGTTTTTCGTTTTAACCGGTGTTCCGCTGATTAAAAACTCAACACCTTTGTTTTGAATAGAACCTACATTCCTGATGGTGTACAAATAACCTGAACTTGGATTAATTGGAATCTGGCTTAACAGGTCTTTTGAATCCCTGTTGAAATAAGAGCCTTCGAAGGAAATGCGGTTTTTAAGAAACTTTAATTCTAACCCCACTTCAAATTCATTCAGGCTTTCATTTTTTAAATCGGGGTTCCCCTGCACGTTTGCCAGCCTTGCGCCATTAATGGGTCCGTTACCTGCATCATAAGGAAAATTGATGTGATTGATACTGATACCAGAGCCCAGTACATACGGCGTACCCAACGAGTATGGTGGAATATTATCATTGCCAACAGATGAATAGGATACCCGAACTTTTCCAAAGCTGAATGCATCATTTTTTGGCAATAGCTCGGTGAAAATAAATCCGAGTCCTGCAGAGCCATACGGGTAATATTGTTTATCCCTGGCAAGCGCTGAAGTGCCATCGTAACGACCTGTTACACTCAGTTCCAGCATTCTTTTATATTCCAGGTTAGCCTGGGCATACAAACCAACTTTCCTGTATTTGGAAACCTGGTCGCTTACCAGTGAACTGCTAGCATTGCTAATGTTATAAAATCCGGGTATGTTAAGTCCAACGCCCGATTGGGTATAGGTATCAGAAAACCGTGCAAGCACATTAGTACCAACAGATACCGATGCATATAAATCTGTACTCAAATTTTTCTGCAGGCTAACAATGAAGTCATTATTCAGCTGGCGATAATCCTGCAACCGGTTAGAAACGCCACCAGCATTTTGAAACACGCCATTGTTAATGTTAGCAGATTCAAAATATCTTCCATTATCTGCATATACATCCATGCCCATCCGCTCGGTAATCGTTATCCATTTGGCCGGACTATATACAAGCGTTGCAATCGGTAGAAACCTGTTTACGGTTGAAGTAAAACCGGAATTGTGAATGACATAATATGGATTATTTCTTGATAAACTTCTATACAGCCGCTGTGTACCATCGTCCCAGGTTTCGGGAAGCGGATTCCATGTAATAGGAGCTGCATAGATAGACCAAAGTGGGTTGGTCAATCCATTCCCTTCCTGGGTTCTGTGATTAACCGTGTTTACGTAATTAAACGAAATAGTAGCAGCGAAATCTTTTGAAACCTGGTTGGTAAATTTACCAAAAAACGTGTTCCTTATAAAAGCTGTGGTGGGTATTATACCCTGGTTATTCAGGTAGGAATACGACATCAAATACTTTGACTTGTCGGTAGCGCCGCTAACACTGATGTTGTTGTCTGTCGTTACGCCTGTTTCAAAGAAAATTTTTCTTGGATCGTAGGTTTTTACTGGCGCACCGTCCACTTTTAAAGTGTCTACTCTTGCTCCGAACGATTGGCTGCTTGCGGTTCCCTGGACACTGCCATTTATATACCGGCCATTAAGTCCCTGTGAATATTTAGTCTGATAGTCAGCTAAAATAGGGTCGTCGAATTTTAAACTGGAACTAATAGTTACCACGGGCCTGGAAGATTTAGCGCCGGTTTTAGTAGTAATCAGGATAGCGCCTCTTGCCGCTGCTGCACCATATAATGCTGTAGCCGCACCTCCTTTTAATACAGTCAGGGATTCAATAATACTCGGATCAATATCAATGGCCCTGTTGGAACTGCTGCCTTGGAAGAGGGCATTGTTATTTGCACCCTGACTAAATACATCAATACCGCCTGCCTCGCTGTTGTCAATGGGCACACCATCCACCACAAACAGCGGTTGATTTTCCTGTAACAACGATACGTTGCCGCGGATTGTAATACGGGATGGACTGCCAGCCATTCCACTCGAGTTGGTTACCTGCACGCCCGACACCTTACCGGCAAGGGCATTTACTACGTTATCCTGCTTGGCCTGCACTACGGTTTCGCCGCTTACTTCCTGTACACTATAGGTAAGCTGTCTTTTTTCTCTTTTAATGCCTATAGCAGTTACAACCACCTCTTTAAGGTTGCTTACATCTGCTTGTAGTGAAATGGTAACATTGGCTGATGCGGACATTTCGCGGGGTTCGTACCCCACATCACTGATCACTAATGTTGCACCCGGCTTTACCCTTAACGTAAACGAACCGTTTGCAGCAGTAGCAACACCATTCTTAGTGCCTTTTTCACGTACCGATGCACCCTGCAACGGAGCGCCGGATGAGTCGGTAACTATTCCGCTGACTGATTCCTGCGCATAGCTGCTGATGAAGAAACATAACAGTGCAACGAACAGTGCTGTCAATTTTTTCATAATGAAAATTTTTGGTTTATAAACAATTAGCAATTGCAATAAACCCTGTTGACAGACCCTGTTAAAAAACTGCTGTATAGGAATCCGCGGTTATATACCGAAGTAGAAAAATTGATGTCTGAAGTGAAAGAAATAGCGACTGAAAGAAATAACAAATTCCAAATAACAAATTCCAAATAACCCCGGCGCAGGCAGATGACGGCTGTGATGAAGCCATGCACCTGTACGTTGGCGATGATTGGTGATTGCTCATTGGTAAGTAATAAGCTGACTCTATCCACCGGCTGCTATAAAAAAATACAATGCTCAATGTTATATAAAAGCCAACTGCAGGTTTTAAAATGCAAGCTGCCTCATTTTTCACCTTTTCACCCTTCAACCTTAAAACCCGTTGTATCTTTGTATACAAAATATTTGCTGTATGCCTGTTAATGA
>JBKJNG010000381.1:0-6931 GCA_046596065.1 Phnomibacter sp.
GCAATAAATTAATTGTAGTTACCGGGGTTTCTGGCAGCGGCAAATCATCCCTTACTATAGATACCTTATTTGCAGAAGGCCAGCGCCGTTATGCAGAAAGCCTGAGTGCTTATGCAAGGCAATTCATGCAACGTATGAATAAGCCTGATATTGATTATATAAAAGGTTTATGCCCTGCCATTGCCATCGAGCAAAAAGTAATTACAAGAACACCACGCAGTACCGTTGGCAGTATGACGGAATTGTATGATTACCTGCGCCTGTTATTTGCGAGAGCTGGTAAAACCATATCGCCCGTAAGTGGCCGCATTGTAAAAAAAGATGATGTACAGGATGTTGTGAATGAAATTGCCGGTTTACCTGAAGGCGATAAAGTATTGCTGCTGGTTCCATTTAAACAACATCAAAACAGGAATACAAAAGAAGAATTAAACATCCTGCTGCAAAAAGGTTTTACGAGGATTGCTGCGCATATTTCTTCTAAAAAGAAAAATAGCCTTACAACTTACCGCATAGAAGACTTGCTGGAAAACGAAGAAACTCTGGCAGAAGCCTTTACTTCCTCATCTTCAGTAACCTATGTTATAATAGACAGGCTTGTGGCCCGCCCCCTTGATGAAGATGACAGACACAGGATTTCTGATTCTGTTGACACCGCTTTTTTTGAAGGTGAAGGGCAATGCACGCTTCACGTTACAGCTGCAAATGATAGTACCAGCATGCGCTGGATTCAATTCAGTAATAAATTCGAACTGGATGGCCTGACGTTTGAAGAACCGGTTCCCAACCTTTTCTCGTTCAATAATCCTTTTGGTGCCTGCCCCGTTTGTGAAGGATTTGGTCATGTATTAGGTATAGATCCGGACCTGGTTATACCTGATAAAAGTATGAGTGTTTACGAAGGTGCCATTGCGCCGTGGCGTGGTGAAAAACTAAGCGAATGGAATAAGGCTTTAATAAGAGCAGCCACAAGATCTGATTTTCCCATTCATACCCCTGTTCACGATCTCACTTCTGCCCAATACAAATTATTATGGACTGGTAACGGGTATTTTGAAGGCTTAGATGCCTTTTTTAAAGATGTGGAGCAAAACCTGTACAAGGTTCAGTATAGGGTATTATTAAGCCGCTATAGAGGCCGCACCATTTGCCCGGAGTGCAACGGCTACCGGTTGAGAAAAGAAGCGCTGCACGTGCAGGTGGGCAATAACAATATTGGCCAGCTCTGCGAAATGCCTGTAAAAGACCTGTACCAATGGTTTAAAGATTTAACGCTTAGCGCCTATGATATGGATGTGGCTAAAAGAATTTTGATGGAAATCAACTTAAGGCTGCAAACCCTTTTGGATGTCGGCCTCGGCTACCTCACTTTAAACCGGCTGGCAAACAGTCTTTCAGGCGGAGAAAGTCAGCGTATTCAGCTTACAAGATCACTCGGAAGCAATTTGACGAACGCTTTATATATTTTAGATGAACCCTCTATAGGATTACATGCAAGGGATACTGAACGGCTTATCAGCGTTTTAAAAAACCTGCGTAACCTTAATAATACTGTGGTAGTGGTGGAGCATGATGAAATGATGATGCGGCAGGCTGATCATATTATTGACATGGGCCCGCTGGCAAGTCATCTTGGCGGTGAAGTGGTTGCAGCAGGAAATTACGCTGAACTAACTGCTAACCCAGAAAGCCTTACGGGCAAATATTTAACCGGCAAGCTAAGTATTGAAGTTCCAGCTAAAATCCGCAAATGGAAAAGAAGTATTACGGTTAAAGGTGCCAGGCAAAACAACCTGAAAAACATTGATGTAACCCTGCCATTGGATTGTCTTACAGTAATAAGCGGCGTAAGCGGCAGTGGAAAAACCACGTTGATCAAACAAATAGTTTACCCGGCACTTCAGAAACTGAAAGGAGGTTTTGGTGAAAAAGCGGGCGCTTTCAGCCAACTAACAGGTGATATTGATGCTATTGCTTCCATAGAAATGATTGACCAGAATCCCATTGGTAAATCAAGCCGTAGTAATCCTGTTACTTATATAAAAGCCTATGATCCAATCCGCGATCTGTTCTCCTCCCAACCATTAAGTAAAATAAGGGGATTTCAACCGCGGCATTTTAGTTTCAATGTAGATGGCGGTAGGTGTGATGCCTGTAAGGGTGAAGGCGAACAGGTGGTTGAAATGCAGTTTTTGGCTGATGTTCACCTTACATGTGAAGTATGCGGCGGAAAAAGATTTAAAGAGGAAGTGCTTGAAGTGACTTGTAATGGAAAAAATATTCACGATATACTTCAGCTGAGTGTGGATGAAGCCATTGATTTTTTCAAGGAAAACAATACGAAAGAAAGTACTACGATCGTTAATGCTATTAACCCGCTGAACCGGGTTGGGCTGGGCTATGTAAAACTGGGTCAAAGCAGCGACACACTAAGTGGTGGTGAAGCACAGCGGGTTAAACTGGCAAGTTTTTTAGGCAAGGCAAAACCTTTAAGCGATACAATTACGAAACAAAAGAATAGCCCGGGAATCTTATTCATTTTTGATGAACCAACCACAGGCCTTCACTTTCATGACATAAAAAAATTATTACAGTCATTCAACGCTTTAATCGACCAGGGCAATTCGATTTGGGTGATTGAACACAATACTGATGTAATAAAAAGTGCCGATTGGGTGATAGATCTTGGGCCTGAAGCTGGCGAAGAGGGAGGAGGACTTGTTTACAGCGGAGTACCGGCGGATTTAAAAAATATAGAAAAAAGTTACACCGGTAAATTTTTATAAGTCTCTGTTAGTAAAGCATTTAATATTAAAAACAAGTATTATCGTTATTGTAATTGTTTAGTATAATGTTTGCAATGTAGGGATAAGATTATTATAATATATTTATCTTATTATTGAACCAGCTTAATCCTGGTTTCGTAAATAACACTAAACTAACGAGCATAACACATTGATATGATTGCTACCCTTATCTCAATGCTACCAAAAATTTTGATTGCACTTTTTTTTATAATTATTACCTGGGTTATAAGCAGGCTTTGGTACACCTCCCGGTACGTCCATAAAAGTGAAGTAAGGCCGCTGCAGGAATCGCAGCACATGATGCAAAACCAGTACGCTATTTTGGCGGAACGCATAAAGAATACAGACGCTCAGCTAGCAGAAACCAAGGCCAAGCTAGAGGCATCAATTATGGCCAGAGAAGAAGCATTGCAAAAAAATATTGAATTGGAAATAACCAGCAATCAAAATAGCAACCAGCGAAATGAGCCTGAAAATTTTAGTCTTAAGCTAATAGAAGAAATAAAAACAGTAATCAATGAAAAAAGCGTTTCGCCCGTTTCAATTTTAAATGAAACTGAAATATTAAAAATTAAGGAACAGTTTAATTTTCTAAAGCAAACGATAAAAGAATTTAAATCTGAATTTGTTCAGAAATCTAATACTACCACCAGCCAGTACCACGAATTATCAAATCAGATGTGGCAGCTGCTGGAACTGAATAAAAAAATAAGTACAGAAGCCGAAGCCTTAAATAAGATGATTGAAAACTCAGGTTCAAACCAGGAGGACAAACCAATCGACAGGCAATTCACGCTTACCAGCATTAAAAAGAGAAGCTGATTTTTGCTATAATCTTACAAAAGGTGAGATCGTTTTAAATAACGATCTCACCTTTTTTTCTTTTTGGAATATGCCCTTATAAAATAAATGCATGCTTTGTTGTCGCAGCATTCACACAACAATCTAATGTTGATTTTAAATCGATAACAGGTTACAGATTCTATTTTTATACCCCGGAAGCCTACCCAAATAGCCAAAAAAAAAGAGCAACGCTTATTACAGCATTGCTCTTTTTCTACTATTTGATTGATTTAATTATTCATCATCATCAAAGCTCATTGCTTCACGAGTGCTGCTCAGCAACTCATATTCCTCTTTGCTACCAACTATCAGGTTTTCAAATTCACGTAAGCCAGTACCTGCAGGTATTGCATGCCCGGTAATTACATTCTCTTTCAAACCTAACATATCATCACGCTTACCATGAATGGCGGCGGTGCTAAGTACTTTGGTAGTTTCCTGGAACGAAGCTGCAGATATCCAGCTAGGTACACCAAGCGATGCTTTCGTGATACCAAGCAATACTGGTTTAGCAGTAGCAGGATTTGCATCCCTTACTTCTATTAGCTTTTTATCATTACGCCTTAACTGGCTGTTTTCTTCCCGAAGTTCTCTCAGGCTAACAATTTGACCTGGACGAACCTTGCCACTTTCACCCGGATCGGTAACAACTTTTTTATCGTAAATGCGATCGTTCTCTTCATTAAAGTCGTAACGGTCTTCCAGGTCTTCCTCAAGAAAACGGGTATCACCTGCATCAACAATTTCAACTTTTTTCATCATCTGCCTAACGATCACCTCGATATGCTTATCATTAATACGCACACCCTGTAAACGGTAAACTTCCTGTATCTCATTCACCACATATTCCTGAACTGCAAACGGACCTTTAATAGACAATATATCTGCAGGTGAAATAGAACCATCACTTAAAGCAACACCCGCTTTTACAAAGTCACCATCTTGTGCCAGGATCTGGCGGGTTAATGGAACAAGATATTTTTTAGTAGTGCCATCTTTAGCTTCTACGATTATTTCGCGGTTACCACGTTTAATGTTACCGAATGTTACAACACCATCAATCTCACTCACAATCGCAGGGTTACTTGGATTACGAGCTTCAAACAACTCAGTTACACGTGGCAGACCCCCGGTGATATCACGGAGTTTACCCAGTACACGCGGAATCTTTGCAAGCACCTGGCCCGGAGTAACTTCGGCGCTATCATCAATTACGATGTGAGAACCAACCGGAAGGTTATAAGTTTTCAGATCCTTACCTTCTACTAAGATGGCAGGTATCTTGGTTTTATCTTTTGTATCGATAACCACTTTTTCGCGGTGACCTGTTTGATCATCAGATTCTTCTCTATAAGTGATACCATCCAAAATTCCTTCAAATTTGATTTTACCGGTTTGTTCTGCAACGATTACGTTGTTGAACGGATCCCAACTGCACAGGATATCCCCTTTCTTAATATGCTGACCGTTTTTCACAGCTAGTGTGGAACCATAAGGAATATTACTTGTAATCAGCAGACGATCATTTTTCTCGTCCATAATACGAAGCTCACCGGTACGACCAATAACGATCTGTACTTTATCGCCTTGCTGATTGGTGCCTGCTACGGTACGTAGCCCATCAAACTGGACGGTACCTTCAAATTTTGCAGGAAGGGTTGATTCAACCGAAGCCGAACCAGCCACACCGCCCACGTGGAAGGTACGAAGCGTAAGCTGTGTACCCGGCTCACCAATTGATTGTGCAGCAATGATACCTACTGCATCACCTCGCTGAGTGGTATAACCACTTGCAAGGTTTTTACCGTAGCATTTCACGCACACACCACGTTTGCTTTCGCAGGTAAGTACCGAACGAATTTCAACGATCTCGATGCCAGCATCTTCAATCAGTTTAGCCGTTTCATGCGTAATCTCCTCTCCGGCTTCAACCAGAAGTTCATCACTTACAGGATCGTAAACAGAATGAAGTGATACACGGCCTTCGATACGATCACTGAGTTGTTCAATAATATCTTCATTATCTTTTAATGCTGAAGTTGCTATGCCACGTAATGTGCCACAATCTTCTTCTGAAATAACCACGTCCTGGGAAACGTCCACCAAACGACGGGTCAGGTAACCTGCATCCGCTGTTTTTAAGGCCGTATCCGCAAGACCCTTACGGGCACCGTGGGTTGATATAAAATAGTCTAATACGTTCAGACCATTTTTAAAGTTGGAAAGGATCGGGTTCTCAATGATCTCAGATCCTGTTGAACCAGATTTTCTTGGTTTAGCCATCAATCCACGAATAGCAGCTAACTGCTTAACCTGTTGCTTGCTACCGCGGGCACCACTGTCAAGCATCATAAACACGGAGTTGAATCCTTGCTTATCGATGGCCATTTCATGGATCAATGTTTCAGTAATGCGGGTATCCACACGACTCCAAATATCCACAATGGCGTTGTAACGTTCATTGTTGGTAATCAAACCCATATTGTAGTTTTCCCAAACTTCCTCAACTTCCAATTTTGCATTTTCCAGCAATTCGTTTTTAGCATCTGGTATAATCAGGTCATTGATGCTAAATGACAACCCACCTTTGAATGCCATACGGAATCCAAGCGTTTTAATATCATCAAGGAACTTAGCCGCTTTTGGAACGTCAGTGATTTTTACGATATCACCGATGATTTCACGCAAACTTTTCTTGGTAAGCAAAGCATTAATAAAACCAACTTCCGCAGGAACATGCTGGTTAAAGAGCACACGACCTACCGTTGTTTCAAGCAACTTGGTTTCAAGCGTTCCCTGCTTGGTACGAATCTTTGTTCTAACCTTTATTGGAGCATGAAGGTCTACCTGCTTTTCGTTTAAAGCTATGATAACCTCGTCCGCACTGTAGAAAATCTTGCCTTCACCCCTAACCTTTTCAGTTTCGGTGCTTTTCTTTCCTTTGGTAATATAGTATAGACCTAATACCATGTCCTGTGAAGGAAGTGTAATTGGTGTACCATTCTGCGGGTTAAGAATGTTGTGGCTGCTTAGCATCAACAATTGTGCTTCAAGTACGGCTGCGCTGCTAAGAGGAACGTGAACGGCCATCTGGTCACCATCGAAATCAGCGTTAAAGGCCGAAGTAACTAATGGATGCAGCTGAATAGCCTTTCCTTCGATTAACCTTGGTTGAAATGCCTGGATTGATAAACGGTGAAGTGTTGGAGCACGGTTCAGAAGGATTGGATGCCCTTTCAGTATATTTTCAAGAATATCCCAGACAATGGCTTCTTTTCGGT
>JBKJNG010000409.1:0-4457 GCA_046596065.1 Phnomibacter sp.
GTTTGGGGCTTATATGAAGGATATTCGCGTATTCCTTTACGCTTCGGATAGTTAGAAAATTTTTCTCAGCCAGGATCCTGAATTGGCTGGTAAGTGCAAAGGAACGATTGACGGTTAGATGAACAGTTGGAGAATTTGCATGAAAAAATTCTTTGCTTTTCAATAATAAAATTTCAAGATAGCAACGGATAATATCATCATTATCACTCGTCAATGAATGATATTCAATATTTATTTCCTCAAAAAGAATCTTGACTATTTTACTTTGATCAGGCGTAAGAGAAACAACGTGTTTTGAATCACTCAGCGCAAAAGGAAAAATATCTTCCATCCTGTTTATGTTTAAAAATGGTAAAAGATATTCTGTTTTAAAATGAATGCCATAGGCACAGTTTTCGATTAGATGCACAGAATAGTTAACCACCTGCTCAGGTATTATTACAAGGTCATTGGATTTTAAAACATAGGTGTTCAAACCAATCTTAAGGCTGCATTCCCCATGTGTAAAAAGTAAAATGGTATTAAATGGGTTTCTATTTAGGCAATTATCCATCATCACCATATCCCTATCAATACACCTGTTGCGCTTCAATATGGTTTCCTGATTCTGAAGCGGATTTTTATCTTTAATAAGATTATTAAATGATATAATGTTTAAATTTTCCATGTGCTAAATACTAGTCACACACAGTATAAATTTTTAATAGTTTATTCAAAAAAAACGGGCCTGGTATTTATGCATTTAAAATACAAACAAACTATCTCAAAATAGCATGATTCCATTTATTTTCTTTTCAAAGCGGTACAATAAAAATCTAATTATGCAGTAAAAAATGGTATTATAATTTGAGAAGTAGAAAAGCAACAACAGATATTAAACAGAATAAGTATTTATTGCAGGAGCCTGATAACGATGCCAACTTCATGCGTATGAAAAATAGCTTAACCTCATCAAACAATGATTATAACTTTTATCTATCAATAAAAAACAAATACATTGTAGTTTACTCATTGCCACGCATCAGCCGATGCTACCTTGTAAAACAGCATACTGAATCTTATAAAGCCCTATGTAACAATGTATTTATAAAACATCAAATTCATCAGTTCCGACACCTGATGCTGGCCAATAAACAAAAAATAGAAATGGAAGCAGGTTTCCTTGTACAGGTACAATCTAAGAAAGAAACGAGCCTGAAAAAGAACTGATCCGTTTCATCTTGCCCTGAGAAAAACAATAAAAAGCATTATCCTACAATAAAAACCATCAGCTTATCAAAAATTAAGCCGCCTCCTTTGAGAATAAAACCTCTTTGCTTTCGGTACGACCGTACCTTTTTAAAAAAATGCTGGCAATATGCAATAATTAAAAAAGTATTATGATACCATTGCAGGCACACAATAAATTGTGCAGTAAATGGCACATAAAACGTCTGATTGCCTTTAATAAAAAGCCCCCGTCGAGTCATTGAGAAAGGTATTTTTGAACAGCAATTACGATTGTGTACTGTTTACACGTCAACCCTTACATTTGCACCATCCAGAAAACTGCTTGCATGAATACAATTCATTTCTACCTGAGATTTCATTCCACCTACGGCCAAAGCTTTTTTGTATCCGGAAATATTCCGGAGCTGGGAAACGGCGATCAAAGCCTTGCCATTCCCATTCAGTATTTAAATGATGAATACTGGCATGGCTCCATTCAGATTCCCGTCACAACAGCCGAATTTTCATACAATTATATTCTTAGGGGCAGCGATGGTTTTGAAACCGTAGAATGCCGCAACGACCGGAAAATAAATATAACGGGGATTAATACTCCGGAGATACAGGTAATGGATACCTGGAACTATGCCGGCGAGTACGAAAACGCTTTTTATACACAGCCTTTTACAGAAACCCTGCTACAGCATAATGCTAAAACCATTGCAACAAAAGGTAAAAAGACAAAAGCATTCACCCATCTTTTCCGTATAAAAGCGCCTTTATTAGCGCCCTCGCAAACCATGTGCCTGTTGGGTAGTTGCGATGACCTAGGCAAATGGACAGAAGAAAAAGCGGTGGTAATGTCATTGGAAAATAATTGGTATACCGCTTATTTAAACCTGGCGGACATTCAATTTCCTGTTGCTTATAAATATGGCATCTGGGATACCGATTCCAATGAATTTGTACGCTACGAAGCGGCTACCAACCGTACGATCCACGGTACTGGTAAAAAACAAACAACCATTTTGCACGATGGCTTTGCAGGTTTACCTAACAATAGCTTTAAAGGCGCAGGTGTTGCCATCCCTGTGTTTAGTTTAAGAAGCCAAAACAGTTATGGCGTTGGCGAATTCAACGATATAAAGAAGTTGGTTGACTGGGCAAAATCGATTGGTATGAAACTGATCCAATTACTACCACTCAACGATACAACGGCCACTTATACCTGGGTTGACAGCTATCCATATTCTGCCGTTTCAGCTTTCGCACTGCATCCATTATTTATCAATCTTGAAAAGCTGGCAGGCGAAAAATATTCAGCAATTTTAGGAGACATTGAACCACAAAAAATAAGTTTGAATGGCCTGCCCGATGTGGATTATGAAGCCGTGATAAATGGCAAAATGGTACTCGTGAAAAAGCTTTATGCCGCCATGAAAAAAGATTGGCTGGATGATAAAGACTACCATTTATTTTACGAAAACAATAAACACTGGCTTTTACCGTATGTTATTTTTTGTAAGCTTCGCGACAAGCATAAGACCAGCGATTTTATGCAGTGGCCTGAGCACAACAATTATGATGCGGCGGATGCTGAAAAGATTGTTTCGCCAAAAAACGAAAAGTTTGATTCGGCCGCCATTCATCTTTTTTTACAATACCACTTGCACCTGCAATTGCTGGAAGCAGTTAATTATGCGCATGAAAATGGCGTAATAATGAAAGGCGACATCCCGATTGGCATTTACCGTAATAGCTGCGATGCCTGGGTTGATCCAGAATTATATAATATGGATGCGCAGGCCGGGGCTCCTCCCGACGATTTTGCGATTAAAGGCCAGAACTGGGGCTTTCCTACCTATAACTGGAAACGGATGCAAAAAGATGGTTTTAAATGGTGGCGGCAGCGCTTTGAACAAATGAGTTATTATTTTGATGCATTCCGCATTGACCATATTCTTGGCTTTTTCCGCATCTGGAGTATTCCAATGAATGCTGTTGAAGGCATCATGGGGAGGTTCGTTCCCAGCACACCGGTTTATCCTTCTGAGTTTGGTGAAAAAGGTATTTGGTTCGACTACGACCGTTATTGCAAGCCGCACATAACCGATAGTGTGCTCAACGAAATGTTTGGTGATTACGCATCGCTTATTAAAGAAGAATTTCTTGAAAATAATGTTTTGGGTAATTATGCTTTAAAACCGGCTTTTGATACGCAGCGAAAACTGGAAGTATTTTTCCAGCAGGAAACTACCCATGAAGACTGGCTAAAACTGAAATTATTTGACTTGGTGAGCAATGTGATTTTATTTGACGACACAAATAATCCGGATACAAGGATTGCAGGCTATCATTTTAGAATTGAGATGCAGGAAACAAGCAGTTTGCGTTACCTGGATGATCATACAAAACAGCAACTTTCTGACTTGTATGTAAATTATTATTTCCGCCGGCAGGATGCATTCTGGAAAAAAGAAGCGCTGAATAAGCTACCTGCTTTAAAAGCAAGTACCAATATGCTTATCTGCGGTGAAGACCTTGGCATGGTGCCGGATTGTGTGCCGGGCGTAATGAAAGATCTTGGTTTGTTAAGTTTGGAAATTCAGCGTATGCCGAAAGATCCGACAAAGAAATTCTTTCACCCGGCAGATGCACCTTATTTAAGTGTGGTTACGCCAAGTACACACGACATGAGTACCATCCGAGGATGGTGGGAAGAAGACCGCAGCGCCACGCAGCAATTTTATAACAACGAGTTGGGCCAGTTTGGGGAAGCACCTTATTTCTGTGAGCCATGGATTAACGAGGCTATCATAAACCAGCATGTGTACAGCACCGCTATGTGGAGCATTTTTCAACTGCAGGATTTAATGGGCAGTGATGGAACTTTAAGAAGAGAAAACCCGAACGATGAACGCATAAATATACCTGCTAATCCAAAACATTACTGGCGTTACCGCATGCATATTTCACTGGAAGATTTATTGAATGAAACAGCATTCAATGACAACTTCAGAAATTTACTGGTAGCGTCCGGAAGAGCATAACCAGCTTTGAGATTTAAGCGTTTAGATTTTAGAAGTCAATATTTTTTGTAGTAGCCGCCTCTGAAAAGGCGGCTACTTTTGTAAATGTGAAGCACTGTATCGCAGTGATAAGCGCTTTATTATTAAAAAGAAAAACAAATAATTAATACCTGCCGTGCAGTATTGAAAACTACAGAAATACTGCAATGCATTTATTGC
>JBKJNG010000653.1:0-2686 GCA_046596065.1 Phnomibacter sp.
GGGGATAACGGCTTACGTTACCTAAGCGTCTTTTCAGACAAGCGCATAAGCCGTTGGTTAACAATCATTCTAATTTGCCAATCTGTACGATTTTGATAGGCCACTCCAACGACAAAAAAAGCAATGTAAAATGAAAGAAGATCACCAGGAATTTCACGACCTCAAAAAATCCTTTCACGATTATATACCTAAAAACATTTATCTCGGAACTATAATGGTTTTTACCTGCGAAGCATATCCCCCAAAATACCCAAGCCCTCCGTTACTAATATTGCCAAGCACTTTTACGGGAACACCAAAAGGATTGCCCAGGTTGCTTTGGTTTTGTTCCCAGGTTCGCCAAAAATCAAAAGTTGTTTTATCGATGTTGGAAAGCTTTGCCGCAATGGTATCGCCTCTTGCAAAATAACCATACTCTTCAAGCCCTAATTTCACATTGCGGTCAACACCTGCATCAACCTGTATCTCATAAGTAGTTCCATCAATAATCGCATCATCAAAAACCGAATTTAAGCCAGGCAAAAAAGCGCTGTCGTTTCGGCTGGTATAATACCTCGCGAAATTGCCAAACCCTTTGGGGTCTGTTATTTTTGCAAACAGCACTACTTTATTGGTGTCTTTGTTTTCTGGTGCCGGCTTCCACCAAATTGAATCGAGCCTGCGTCCAATATTTGGAATGGTAGTATTTGCATTGTACGTTTTACCATCCCTATCAATAGTAAGCGAGTAAGCTGTATTTAATTTACCAAATAACTGGTTGTTTCCAAGTGCGGTATCGGTTGAATAATAAACAAAATTACCTCCTGGAAAAGGCACGTCATATTGCTTTAGTATTTGCGATATACTGCCATCGCTTAAGGTAACTTTTGCGCCTGTTACAAATGCATTTGCAAGATCAGCAACAGAAAGCGTGTTGAAATAATTAAAGCTATTGGTTAAAATAATTCTTGGCGGCCGACCATTTTCAATCGAACCATCTACTGCCAAAACTTCACCAGCATCTTTGGGTTTAATGTTTAGTTCTTTTTCGCATGCAACTAAAAGGATGGAGTATAAAAGAGGGACAAGCCTACGATTCATGGGCGCAAAAATATTGTACATATGGCTCATGGTTTATGGTTGTTAGCGAAGGGCATTCATAATAGTGGAAAATAATTAATAAAATTTGGAAGCCATAATAACCAATTAAAGGGCCGTTACTTTAATTCCAGCAATACTTCTTTAATGCGGTTATAATGGCTCCATGGAATAAAGTGATTTGCGCCTTCAATTGTTATGATTTTTAGCTTAGCCGGATCGAAATATTTTTTTGCAAAAAGCGTGTTATCATAAGGCACCATTTGGTCTTTATCACCATGAATCATCCAAGTGTAGGGTAATTGTGCGAGTTGTATTTCCTGCTGCATTTTTTTAAGATCGGTTTTTAAATACCATAACTCGTAATTAGATGGACGCATAGCGCCCGGTGCAACATACTGCAAGGGATTGTTCATCATTAACAATCTCCACTTTTCGGGCTTTTCCAATGAAGGATCAATGGCTGCAGATAATAACACCAGGGCCGTTGCCATCCCGGGGTTATCAATAGCAAGCCGCACACATAAGGGACCGCCCAGCGAGTGACCAATAAAATAAACCGGTTTACCGTTTGCTACACTCTTTAAAACAACGGAAATAATTGCTGATTGTTCATCGAGGTTTAGTGCATGTCCGAAATTGCTATAACCAAAGCCCGGTCTGTCAATCGATATCATTCTAAACCGGGCCAGCAAGTTACTATCTTCAAGGTATTGCTTAATCGCATCCCAGCTTCCCGGCGAACCGTGAATAAAAATCAACGTAGGAAAAGTATCACTGCCGGTTTTTACGTAATGCATGCTTACGCCATTCACTTCCTGGTAAATTATTTCGGCCTTTACGCCTCTGGCGGTAAACGATTCGGCTGCTTTTTTATCGCTTGTTCTAAAAAACATACAACTCTGTGCAAATACCAGCCATGCCAGCAAAAAAATGATGGCGGTATAACTTAATTTTTTCAACAACAATGATGGATTTTAAATAAGCTATAAAGTTGGGGGAATAAAGTGAAGATGAAATTGAGATTTTCCGGTTACCGGTTACCAGTTACCCTTGACCAGTGTGGCTTTAGTCTTTGTCATCCCTTATTCACTCTCAATTATCAATTTGCATTAAACGCATAGTTTCACTACACTTTTAAAAGGAGGTTTTCACAAAAAAACCCGGGACCAATTAATGATCCCGGTATAATTTCTTCTGAACGAAATGATTTTAGAAAACGAACCCTACACCCAGCTGAATTGTCTGGCTTTTCCAGTTATCCTGGTTGGCAACATCTTTCAGGTTGCTGTTTTTCAGGTCGGTAAGGCCGATTACGTATCGGCCGCTAATTCTAAATTTACTCAGCATAAACTTTATACCACCGGCCATCGCAAAATCGCCATTGGAAAAAGCATCGCCTGCATTTTTAAGCAGTGTTTTGTTTTTATCCATGTTAATGGAAAACTGAGGACCTACCTGCAATGCCAGTACATTGGCAATTTTGTAATTAAGCATCAGCGGAATTGATAGCTGCGACAATTTAATTTTCCGCACAGAATCGACACTTAATACGTTCTTGTAAATGTCCCTGAAATCATTCGACTGATCGAACTGGGTTTCATTAAAC
>JBKJNG010000084.1:0-5671 GCA_046596065.1 Phnomibacter sp.
AAATGCAATTGCGGTTCATCGTAATTATGATAAGTAACAATGTCTGAATTGTTTATTTGAAAAGTATTAAGTTTCTCAAAATCCCATGACCACAATCCTGCACTGATTGGCTGATCCGGATTTACAGCCCGAGCCCATTGAAATGCTCTTTTAAGCAGTGGCAATGAGGAATCTCTCTTGCCGCTGTTGCCAGGCTCATTATATAAATCCCATAACAGGATGCGTTTATCTTTCGAGAAAGTGGTAAGAACATCCGTTACATATTTTTCCAGATCAGGATAAGTCGTGCTATCAGAAGATTCATGCTGACCCGGATCCTGCGCCCATCCTGAATTATGGATCCCCGGTTTTGGATCTGGTTGTTTACCAATTTTTGGTTCCTTGTTCCAGCAATCATCAAAGAATACCAATAGCGGTTGTATTTGATGCTTATCAGCGATCGTTAAGAATTGATCTATTCTTTTTTTAAATCCATCCGGGTCCTGTTTCCACGCAAGTGAATGCAAAAACACACGCATGGTATTAAAACCAATGCCTTCGGCCCAACCCAGCTCTTTATCAATTTGTGCAGGATCAAAAGTTTCTGCCTGCCACATTTCTAATTGATTAATTGCATTGGATGGAATATAATTTGCACCCGTTAACCACTTATGCGATGCATACCAGGCATTGGCTTTTTCAACCGACCAAATTTGCCCTGGCTGAGGTGCGGTTGTTACCGGCTTTTTTGTCTTCTGTGCATTAATGTTAAACGACAAAAAGAATAACCATAAAAAACTAAAAATTTGCAACTTGTTTTTCATTGATTGATTTGTTAATAGTTGAATCGATAAAAATTTATTTTTTGTTACCGGCACCTGGAAAACTAATGCGCACAGGTAGTTACGAATTACCTACTACGACACACAAATTCATCCCTTTTACCATTTAGTCTTTACTCAACATGGATTATTTCATCTTACATCTCTCCCGATCCTGGTCCTTACTTTTGCAGCTGCTGAACCAGCAACAACACATCTTCCTGCTTTGAAAAATCAGTATTATTATTTTTTACAAAATCTTTTATCTCCTCTTTACTGTTTGGAAAAATCTTAGTTAAAGATTGCGCATTGCTGACTCTTAAATACTTTTCATCTTTGCGGATCCAAAAAACATGGCTTGGTATAACCTGGAAATCGTCGGGTAATTTTAAGGCATAAGCGCTACCACTTTCTATTAAATTATTTAATGAAGCTGCTGCGGATGTATTTGTGTTCATACCATAACCAATTGAAGCGCCGGGCTCTTTTATTGAATAGTTATATTCCATAAACAAGGGTAAATGTGTATGACCAAGCAATTCGAAAAAAACTTTATCAACCGGGACAAATATTCTACCTGAAATATTAACGGTATCTACATTTTGCGGATCGTTGATTGCCATAAATCCATTGCCAGCATCAAAAATTATTTCATTGGTAAGAATATTATAATTTAAAAGCTGGCTATAGGCTTCCCCCGATTTCATTTTAATTGTTCCCCTGCTAAATGCCTCCAAAGCATAATGTGCAAGCTTTACGCCTGTAGTTTGATTTTGCGCAAAAGCATGCAGGCTGCAACCAGTCAATAAAAAAAGAAACAGTTTAAGCATACCAGTTACTTCAAATAATTATTAATGGCATCATTTGGCATCACTCGTTGCACCACCATTTGTCTTTTGTTCAAGCAGTTTAATAAAGTAACCACCTACTACGCTCCTCGCCTGGAAACCTACCTGCTTGCCATCCATCGTTTCGTGCCAATCGCTTAGCGGTACGCGGCTGGTTGTTTCTAACGCAAACTTGTACACTGGTGCTACAAATTTTTCAAACGTTGTTTTGCTATCTGCTAATGTTGCAGTCCACATGATCCAGTCTGATTTTGTATACGACTTCCTGCTATCAAGCGGCAATCCATACTCATTCTGTTTTGTGAGATAATAATTCACTTCTTTCTCATACACTTCTTTTGGAAATATATGCAGGCCTAAAATTTTATCCCAAACGAGATTATATTTCTGGCTCCAGGTATTTTTATTTTCAAACGCCAATGTATAATGGTCACCATCATCAGCTAATTGCATCCAGCGTGGCGCCATTGCTAAGGCGCTGTCGCGATATTGTTTAGCTACGTCTTTATAACCTAACTGATCAGCGAGCATAGCATACCCGGCAATACCTATAATAGCTTTTACAGAAAGGTTTGCATTACGTGCCATATGACCGGCAAAATCATCGGTGCACAATTGATTGGCCGGATCAAAACCATTCTTCAATAAATAATCCGCCCAGGTTGACAATGTTTTCCAGTGTTTTTTTGCGTATTCGGCATTGCCTTCTGCTTTTGCTATGGCCGCTGCAAGTATCAGCATATTGCCACTTTCTTCTACTGGCATTCCTCCACCGCCGTAAACTTCCCCGTTTGCCATAGGATAAGTACCCAAATCATGCGCAGCATAATTCTTTGTGTATTTACCGCTTTCACTGAAGTAAAAAATACCATTCATCATCCCCTTTAACAGGTCGGGGTTATATAACAAATACATTGGTGCGGAAGGATAGGTCAAATCAACTGTATTAATGCAACCGTTGCTAAAGTTTTCTTTTGAAAGAAATAAGATCTCGCCCTGCGGGCTTTTTACCAGCTTATGCGCCGCAATACTTTGCCGGTATGCAAGTTCACATAGCTTAGCATACTCTTCACCGCCGGCCGCAGCTGCGTCTGTAAATAATTGTTTGTCGAAGGAAGTACATTGCTGCAAAATATTCGTTTGATCGGCACTTGCTTTCACCAGTTGCTTCTCTATCGTCTGTGTGGCATCATTCATCCACCAGGCTTTAAGATTTGTATTGAAATACTGGATAGCGTAAACATCATCATACCCAACCAACACTGTTTGTTCTTTTGCACCGGCATTAACATTTCCAAAATCCAGAACCGTATTCAGCATTAATTTTTTATTTTCCGCAGCGTTTGAAAGCGAATTGTTTCTTTGAAAAGAAGTAACGGCATCATCAGCTGTGGTTATATATTGTTTGGCTTTGTTTGCAACCGGAACTGCAACATACATATACCCCCAGTCAATCCTAAGATCATCTCCTTTCTTTTGCAAAACAGGCTGCGCTTTCGAACCTGCTTTCAATATTGATAATGGGCCATAAACATATTTATTAGCAGCAACTTCCTGCGATGCAGTGTTAACTGCTATGTTGGTTGATGCACCAAAAAATACCTGTACTGCGTGTGCTTTACCATCGTTCGATTTTACTTTATAACCGATATAGGTCACAGGCCTCGAAAGCAAATCCAAATCGTTCATCAGTAGTGGAGATGTAAATGTCAGATCCATATCAACGCCACCTGTGGTAACGGAATACGCTGTTTGTGTTGCCGTAACTTTCACGCCATTTTGGGTTGCCAATCCTACACTAGCATCTGGCATATTTTTAGGCTCCTGTACTATTCCTGCATCCAGCCATGCACCACCGGCGGTATTAGCAACATGAATGGCCATTACATTTTTACCTTGTTTTAAATAAGAGGCGGCATCTTTTAATGGGATGTAAATAAACTTACCTGTCCATCCTTTTACATTGTACACTTCGCGCCCATTAATATACACTTGCACATCATCATCATGCTGTAGCTTCAGGTATGTATTTTCAAGGTTATTTGTATTTAGGGTAAAGCTTCTTCTTACCCATAAATTTTCACTCACCCACTTTGTTTTTGAAATGGATGCGTTATCGCCAAAGGGTGCAATACCTTTTTTCCAGGAGGCATCGTTAAAGCCTGCCTGCATCCATTCAGCGCCAGGTGCTGTTTCTGTATAAACAGTGCTGTAATTTGTTTCATCTGAAGCAGGTAAAATGGTTTTGTATGATTTACTTTTATCACCCATAAAGCGATAAAGTTTTCCATCAATTTTTATAATACCCAACAATGGCTGATCGGTGCCAGTCCAGTGTTTGGTTGGAGATGCTGCAAGGTTGTCGGTGGTTGACCAAATACTAAAATAAGGATCATGTGTTATTAGCGGGTAGGCGGGCGCCACCTGCGTTTGCGCCCAGCTGAAACTGACTATAAAACCCAGTAAAATAACAAGGGAAATTTTCTTCATAACACTACACTTTATCATCGCTAATTAATATCATTTTTCTGAAGGCACTGCTAATTCAACGCCTTCTTTTACAGGATCGCCAAAATACGGTGTACCATCTTTATTCCATACAATTTTCTGTGCTCTTGGCGAACGATGACGTCCGCAACCTTCACCGGGTTTTGAATTGGCATGATAGAGTATCCAATCTTCTTTACCATCGGGAGATTTAAAGAATGAATTATGCCCCGGTGCGTACACGCCATTCTCTTTTGACTGCTTAAAAACAGGATCAGGTTTTTTTATCCAAACGGACGAATCAAGCAAATTGTTTTTACCAGTAAAGGATAACATTCCTAATGCGTAAAAATCAGTCCAGCAACCGCTGGCGGAATAAATAATAAATAACTTGCCATCGTGCTGCAATGCCTGCGGACCTTCATTTACATTAACATGTGGCGGATTAGCTGCATCGTGCAGGTCGCCAATTTTCTCCCAATCAAAAGCAGAGGAAGAAATGCGTACCCGATTACCATCAACCGTCCACGGATTTTTTAATTTTGCAATGTAAATATTTTGCTGCCCGTTGGTATCGCCTTCCCAACCACTCCAGATCATGTAGCATTGATCGTTATATTCAAAAACATCGCCATCAATGGCCCATTTATTCGTTGCGTCTGCAATCTTTCCTTTAAAAACCCAATCGCCCTGCATGGGATCGGCGGATGCATTTTCTAAAACGTACATGCGGTGATGATCGTTGCTACCATCATCGGCAGCAAAATATGCATACCATTTACCGTTAAGAAACAACACTTCCGGCGCCCATATTTCTTTTGAATAAGCAGTGCCTCCCAAGGGTGTATAAATGAGTTTGTGTTCTGCCGTTTTTAAATGGGCAAGACTCTTTGTTTTCCACAATACAATCCTGTCGCCAAGTGTATTGGTGTAATAGTAAAAGCCATCTTTATAAAACGAATAGGGGTCGGCACCTGAAGATAAAAGCGGGTTTGTAAATGTTTTTTGCTGTGCAACTGAACTGCAGGCAAGAAAAATGAAAACAATCAATGTGTGAATACGAAACAAAACCATCCCCCTATTTTAACTTTCGTTAATAATCTGTTGTATTGCTTATTGATAGTTACTAAAAGGCATACAGTTTATCATGCAAGAGCCTTACACTATCAACAGGCATTTTTATAACTTTTCTATCGTATGTCATAAAGCCATTTACTTCGCCTTCCACGTCAGTTGTTTGTGTATAAACAGCTGCAGATAATCCCTGCTTTATCAATTCTTCAAGCCTGCTCATCATGCCGGTATATCGTTTCAATAATTCATCGCTGTTCTTAAAACTCTGGTAACCCCAATTTTTATCTTTCTGCCAGGTATGTCCTTCCAATGGCAATCCCAGTCCGCCAAACTCACCTAATACAACAGCACGGTCAAGACCAAAAATATCAGGTCGTGGCATGGCCGGGTCGGGATAGTTGTGAAGATCTACCATATCACCTACGGAATAAAAGTTGCCGCCGCTTGCACTGTTCACCAAAC
>JBKJNG010000100.1:0-3777 GCA_046596065.1 Phnomibacter sp.
GAAAATTTGAATTTGAAATAGAAGTATTGGTGGCAGCAGCCTGGAACGGCGTACATATTGAATGGGTGCCGGTTAGCGTTTATTATGCACCAAATGAAACCAGGGTTTCACATTTTAGACCCTTCCGCGACTTTACACGGGTTGGCATTTTGCATACGATTGCTGTAACAAAAGCACTGCTGTATGTAAAGCCAAAAAACTTCCTGCTGGGAATGTTTAATAAAAAAAAACGCAATGATTTCCTGGAGAAATACGTGTTAGTACCCAGCGAAAAAGACGAGGTAAAGGCTTTATCAATTGCTTTCGGGTTATTTATGGGCATTGTACCAATCTGGGGATTTCAATTGGCAGTAGCCATTCCTCTTGCATTTCTATTCAAGCTTAATAAAGCAATGGTTATACTGGCTGCCAACATCAGCATTCCTCCAATGATTCCGCTTATATTATTTCTTAGTTACCGCACCGGTGCATTATGGATGAACGACCAATCAACTGCATTCAAATTTTCCAGAGACATCACTTTACGCACCGTGCAGCAAAACTTAACCCAATATCTTTGGGGAAGTATTACATTGGCAATTGTAGCCGGGTTAATAGGTGGATGCATTGCTTACCTGCTGATTAAATTTTCAAAAAAAAGAGACTCACTGAGCGGCCTGGATGTTTAAATGGAAAAAGTTTTTATTCCTCTTTATAATTATTTCGAAAAACACAAGCCGGTATTTTACACTTGCCTGCTGATGGCTTTCTTATGCGTAGGATTTTTTGCTGCAAAAATCAAACTAGAAGAAGACATAACTGCTGTATTACCTAAAGATGCAAAAACCGAAAAATTAAACTCCGTTTTCCAAAACTCCAAGTTTTTAGATAAGCTGGTGGTAGATGTTAGATTAACAGACACAACAATTGGAGCGCCTGATAGTTTAATTGCATTTACGGAAGCATTTGTTGGCAGAACAAAACAAAACCTGCAGCCTTATATCAGCAATATAAACGACAAAGTAAACGATGAGTTGTTGCTGGATATGTTCAACAACATACAACAGCAATTACCCATTTTTTTGAATGATAGTGATTTTCGTTTGATTGATTCGCTTACTGCACCAGCTCAATTAAAACAAACCCTTGTTCACAATGTTGAACTGCTTAGTTCGCCCGCTGGTCTTGCATTAAAAAAAATGATCAGCAACGATCCCGTAGGCATTTCGTTTATTGGTTTAAAAAAATTACAGCAACTACAATACGATGAAAATTTTGAGTTATACGATGGATATATTGTAACAAAAGACAACAAGCATTTACTATTCTTTATTTCTCCAAAATATCCACCAAATAACACGGGCAAAAACGAAATATTATTAAATGGCCTTGATGCAATTATGGATTCATTGCGTGCATCTGGTTTTAAAAATATTACGGCAAGCTATTATGGCGCTACTGCAGTAAGCGTTGGCAATGCATTACAAATAAGAAATGATAATTTCATTACGCAAGGAATTGCCCTCATTTTTATTATCGTTTTTGTTGCGTGGTTCTTTCGCAAAAAGACAGCTCCGCTACTTATGCTACTGCCTGTTCTATTCGGGGCATTATTTTCCTTAGCAATAATCTATTTTATCAAGGGCAAAATATCTGTTATTGCATTGGGAACGGGTTCGGTGGTACTTGGTATCGCTATCAATTATTCCCTGCATGTTTTTAATCACTACAGGCATACAAAAAACATTCGGGAAGTGTTGCTGGATTTGTCCATGCCTATGACCATTGGCAGTTTCACAACTATCGGCGGTTTTCTTTGCCTTCAGTTTGTACACTCAGATCTGTTGAAAGATGTAGGCCTTTTTGCAGCGTTCAGTTTAATTGGCGCTTCCGTATTCTCCCTTGTTTTTCTACCGCATTTAATCGTATCAAGAAAAGAAGAACAGAAGCTTGCGGAAGAACATAGCTGGCTCGATAAAATTTCACTGCGAAGTCCTGAAAAAAATAAATGGATCATTGGTGGAATATTGTTGCTTACATGTGTGTTTGCCTATACCAGCCGCTACGCATCATTCGAAACAGACATGATGCGAATGAATTATCTATCGCCCAGATTAAGAACTTCTGAAAATGAAATGAACCGCATTAATGCTTATGCATTGCAATCTGTTTATCTTGTTTCAACAGGCAAAAACCTCGATGATGCGTTGCAAAAAAATGAGCAAGCCATTCATATATTAGAGCAGTTAAAAGCGGAAGGCAATATTCAGAGATTTTCTGGCGTGTCACCTATTATTCTTTCACAAAATTTACAACAACAAAAAATAGATAAATGGAATAATTACTGGACACCGGAGAAAAAACAAGCAGTATTGAACACGTTGAATACTGCTGGAAAAACTGCAGGTTACAAAACAACCGCCTTCAATAATTTTAAAATATTGTTAGATAAAACTTATGCTCCTTCGCCGGTTGGAACCAACAATGCAATCCTAAAAAGCTTATTGGATGATTACGTAATTGTAAAGCCAGGTGAAACAATGGTGATTAATCTTGTAAAAACCACTCAAAAAAATAAGCCGATCGTTTATAAAGCTTTTGAAAAACAAAATGAGGTTACCGTAATTGACAAACAATACTTAACCAACAAACTGGTTGAAGCTGTAAATGCTGATTTTACCACCATCGCAGTAATGTCATCACTACTGGTTTTTATTGTGCTACTTATTACATACGGACGTATTGAATTAGCTCTTGCCACTTTTCTTCCCATGCTGATAACATGGGTTTGGATATTGGGAATTATGGGGCTCGCAGGTATACAGTTCAATATTATTAACATCATTATTTCAACACTCATTTTCGGCCTTGGCGATGACTATAGTATTTTCATAATGGATGGTTTGTTGCAGGAATACAAAACTGGCAAAAAATTATTAGCTTCTTATAAATCATCTATCTTAATATCAGCCATTACAACTATTGCGGGTTTGGGCGTTTTGATTTTCGCAAAACATCCTGCACTGCGTTCTATTGCACTCATCTCTATTATTGGCATGTTCTGCGTCGTAATGATGGCGCAAATCCTGATTCCCTTTTTCTTTAACCTGCTGATAAAAAACAGGGTTGAAAAAAAACAATTCCCATGGACACTGGCAAGCTTTGTTAAATCAGTATTCGCATTTTCCTATTTTATTTTTGGTTGTATTTTATTGAATATTGCCGGATTCTTTTTAATCATCATAAATCCTTTCTACAAAGCAAAAAGTAAACTGGTTTATCATACCATCTTATCAAAGTTTGCATGGTCGCTTATGTATATAATGGCAAACGTAAAAAAGACCATTGTTAATCCATTGAATGAACGTTTTGAAACACCTGTTGTACTCATTGCGAATCATCAGTCTTTCCTTGATATTCTTTGCAGCATCATGCTGCATCCTAAATTTTTATTGCTTACAAATAGTTGGGTTTATCATTCACCCTTTTTTGGTAATGTAGTAAGAATGGCTGGTTATTACCCCGTTAAAGAAGGCGCTGAACAAAGCCCCGAAAAATTAAAAGCAAGTATTAATGCAGGTTATTCCATTGTTGTTTTTCCAGAGGGTACAAGATCGAAAGACGGCACTATAAAACGGTTTCACAAAGGCGCTTTTTTTCTTGCAGAACAATTGAACGTTGATATACTGCCGGTAATATTTCACGGCACAGGATATAGTATGAGTAAAAGCGATTTTATGTTAAAAGATGGCGACATAACTATCCAGTTTTTACCAAGAATAAAACCGCAAGACCAGC
>JBKJNG010000180.1:0-4506 GCA_046596065.1 Phnomibacter sp.
CCTGCTTTTCTTCCATCACCTCAAAAAGGGCGGCCTGCGTTTTGGCCGGGGCACGGTTAATTTCATCAATCAGGATGATGCTTGAAAATATGGGACCCGGCTTAAATTGGAATTGTATATCGCGGGGATTAAAAACCGAAGTGCCCAGCACATCACCGGGCATAAGATCGGGTGTAAACTGTATGCGGCTAAAAGGCGTTGCAATGCTTTTGGCCAGCAGCTTGGCAGCCAGCGTTTTTGCCACGCCGGGAACGCCTTCAATCAGTAAATGTCCATCGCTTAGCAAACCGGCAATCATCAGGTCTATCATGTTTTGCTGACCCACAATTATTTGTGCTACCGATGTACGAATGCTGTTTACGGCGTCCTGTAATTTGCTGAGGTCCGTTCTTTCTTCAAATATTTCTTCCATTTGCCTGGGTTCAAAAAAGCTGGTTGATAAAGCGGTAAAATATTGAAATTAAAATTACGGGCAACGAATTTATGGCTGCGTTGTGAATGTAGCGGTGAAGTTTCTGCAGGGCCCTGCAGCGGCTAATAAACTTATCAGAGTGCTATTTGCTTTACCAGGTAAGCCGGGTCAAATGCAGGCAGGTTGACGGTTGGACTTTGAAAGATGCCGAACACCGTGCTGCCGGTGCCGGTCATAGAGGCATAAACAGCACCAGCATTGTACAAAGCCTGTTTAATTGCGGCGAGTTCCGGGTATAAATTAAAAACGCCCGCCTCAAAATCGTTGGTTAATAATTGCTTCCATTCGGCCATTGGTTTGGCAACTATTTCGTTAGCCTGGATGGCGGGTGATGCTGGTTTTATGGCGGCAAACGCTTCGCGGGTAGATACATGAATGGCAGGGTTGATTAATACAAGGTGCAAGCCTTTCAAATCAAGATCAACACGCTGAAGTTTCTCGCCACGCCCGGTAGCAAAGCAGGGCTTATTTATGATAAAAAAGGGGCAATCGCTACCCAGTTGTAAAGCATAATCCAGCAGTTGATTTTCTGTAAGACCCAACCCGAATGTATTATTGAGTAGCTGCAATGCAAAAGCGCCATCACTGCTGCCGCCACCCAAACCTGCACCCATGGGTATAAATTTGTGCAGGTGCGTTTGCACTTTTGGCAGTTGTGGAAAATCGTTTTTAATGAGCTGGTAAGCTTTTACGCAGAGGTTGCTGGAAGTTTTGCCGGCGACAGGTAAGCCGCTCGTTGAAAACCGGATGCTTGCTGTTTCATCCGCTACTGAAGCAATTGGAGATTGTATTATTTCCAACGCATCGCAAAATGGAATGGGGTAGAAGATGGTTTCGAGATCGTGATAACCATCAGATCTTTTAGCAACAGTATTGAGGCCGAGGTTGATTTTACAATTGGGGAAAACAAGCACTGGCCTTATGAATTTGGGATTAAATGACAGCTGAAAAGATGGCAGATGATAGATAAAAGATGGCAGATGATAGACAAAAGATGAAAGACCGGAGATTAAACACAGATCTCAGATCGTACATCACACATCACACATCGGATTTATCTCCTTTTCCTGTTTTCTATTTCGTTGCGGATGGCAATCGCTTTAATGTAATCTTCCTGGTCTACCACTTCGTTCAGCAACTTCTGTAATTCCTCCATACTCATGGTTTTGAAATCGTCGTTGCTGCTAACTTGTACAGGCTCAGGCTCGGCCTTGCCTTTTTTCTTTTTGGCGGGGGAGTCTTCCATCAAAATACCTGCGCTTTCCAGGATGTTTTCGTAAGTGTAAACCGGGCAGCCAAAACGCACGGCGAGTGCAAGCGCATCGCTGGTGCGGCTGTCGATTTCCACGGTATCGGTTTCGGTATAGCAAATAAGCTTGGAGTAAAAAATGCCTTCCTGCAAATCGTTGATAATGATTTCCTGAAGCTCCACGTTAAAAGCGAGCATAAAGTTTTTCATCAGATCGTGGGTAAGCGGCCGGCTGGGTTGCATGCGCTCCAACGCTACTGCTATGGCCTGGGCTTCGAAGCCACCAATTACAATCGGTAACCTTCTTACGCCGTTTACTTCGCCCAACACAACTGCATAAGAATGCGTTTGCGTGATGCTATGCGATAATGCTATTATTTCCAGTTCTATTTTTTTCATGCACTGTTTGGTAGGGTACCGGCGTTTATATAAACGGCAAAAATATTAAAACCATCCAATTATAAGAATGAAGATTTGGAATAGTGGAAAATGGGAGGGGTAAATGTGAATCGTGCGTGGTGATAGTGAGGTGTCGAGTGCTCAGCAGCCAGGCCGTCCCTGATGCAATATCTCTTATTCAACCATTCAGCCGCCACTAAATAAAACTATCAACCACTAAATCCCAGTTTGCTTTCCATTTGCCGGGTAAGTTGCGGTAAATTTCTTCTTTCTATAAGAAAACTTGTAAGTATTGCGAAGTCTTTAAAAATATAGTGCTTATCGGCGGCGCCTTTTAAATAATGCTGCCCCGTACTTCCACCTGTTCCAATGCGATGGCCAATCATTCGGTGTACCATATTCATGTGGCGATAACGCCAGCTGCTCAATAGTTCATCAGTTTCGAGCACCGCATTTATTAATTGAAAAGGCAGTTGCAGCATAGGGTAACCGCGGTATAACATAATAAACAAAGCCGCACGACAGGCTGCCGGGGATAAACTGGTTTCCACAGTATTACCAGAACCGGTCGCACCAATCACTACTTTATCAAAGGCCTGCAGGTTGGCAGACTCCGCCTCCGCAAGACTGTTAAACAAGCGGTGGCGGTATTCTTTCCAGAAGGGAGAAAGATTTTCCAGGTTTGTTTCTGCAGGCATTTGAGTGGCTGAAATGGGGAAAACTGTTGTAAAATTTACCCATAGTTCAGCTTCATTAAAAAAAGGCATTCTCTCGAGCCACCTGTTTAGCAGTTGCAGCAGGCCGGGTTCGGTTTCAGCTTTTTTAATAACTTCCTTAAACTCAGGTCGCAGGCTACTTGTATAATATTGCTGGCCGTGACGCTGTTGGTAAGGTAAGCCCAGCCTTGCTTCCAGCAATTTAAACTGAAGGCTTTGGAAGCCGGATGCCGGGCGAAGCAGGTCGCGGAAATCGAGAAAATCCATGGGTGTCATGGTTTCCATAATGTCCACTTGCTGAACCAGCACCTTAAAAATGGTATTTACCCGGTTGATGCGGTGAACAACGGTTTGTAGTTCGGGCGAATTATCGTTCAGGGCTGGCTTTTGCATAATGCTGATTACCGATTCAACTTCAAACAACAATTGTTTAAACCATAATTCGTAAGCCTGGTGAATAATGATGAACAGCATTTCATCGTGTGCGGGTTGGTGCTGTGGCAGAAAACTCACCGGTTGCTGGGCATTCAAAATATTATCCAGCATCAGGTAATCAGAATAGTATTGCGGCTTATTCATGACAAATCGTTATTGTGCAAAGAAAAGGAGCTAGCAATGGAAAATGAATAATTGGGTAATGGATAATGGAAATTGAAAAGGTTAATACAGATGGCATTCTTAGCGGTAGAGGAGTTAAAGCCTGATCAAAATTTCTATCCTTGTATTTCTACCTTGGTCATCTGCATTATCCGCTTTTTATTCTTCACACAAAAAGAAAAACCGGCCTTTTGGGGCCGGTCGTTCAAAATAAAAAGTAACAGTTTATTTCGGGTTAATTGTGCCAATTGGAAACGTTAAACCAACATTAAATGCTACACCACGGCTGGCCTGCCAGCTGTTGTTAGATTTTGAAAGATCGATAAGACCATTGTTGTATACCAAATCAGTATTTAACCAGGTTGCTTTACCAATTCTCCAGTTAATACCTGCACCTGCAAAAACGCCTGCATCAACACTGTTATATAGGTCTTTTGATTTAACCTTGGTGGTTACATCGGCCGATTCCATGTTGGTTGAAACTGTGGTTGTTGTGTTGCCGCCTACGAGGAAACCTACTGAACCGCCTACGAATAATTTAGGACGAATAGCATCGCCGAGGTCACCAAAAAAGTGGATCAGTTTAGGTTGAATGCGAATGAAATCCAGGTTTGCATCACGGGTATTTACAACCGTATTACCTTCTGTACGGTTCTTTACACCTTCCATTGTGTACAAAAGATCGCCGCCAACACCCCATGATGGGTTAAAACTGTATGTAAGTGTGCCGCCAATGTTTAATCCCGGGTTAAAATGCCTGTTATTACCAGCGTTAGTCATCCACGAATGATTGATGCCAGCAACAGGGCCAAACGAAAGGTTTTGAGATTTTGCCATTAACACACCACCTAAGAATAGGCTGCTTACAATAATTTTCTTCATAATTATAATTGTTTGATTCGCAAAGCAGCTTTATAAAACCATGCCAGCGGGGTAGATATTGGGAGGGAAGTTGGAATTAGGAAAAGGTATAAAAAGGTATACAGGATATAAAATACAAGTGGGTTCAGGCGGCGGGTATTATTTGTGAAATCATTTTTTAAGTAATCTTCTTCCAGAAAACAAAGCGCAGC
>JBKJNG010000235.1:0-3743 GCA_046596065.1 Phnomibacter sp.
ATGCTACCAATACAGATTATTTTTTTAAAATTCAGGTATCATGCAGGGTGAGCAATATCAATAAAAATACCATCTATTATAATTCTGCAATTGGCAGTGCTACTATCAACAATGCTATAGACCCGATAAATGTTACCGACAGTTCAAACAATGGAACGGCGGCCGTAGTTGATCCTAATAATGATGGTAACGCAAGTGGCGTAAATGAAAATATACCCACGCCTTTTAATATTTCGTCGTTGCCTGTAAGATTTATTAATGCAAATGTAACCCTGGTAAATAATACAGTAGCGACGGTTACATGGGCCGTTGCAACGCCTGTAACAAATGCATCAAAATTTGATCCTCAGTTTTCCAATGATGGAATTAACTGGACAAGCCTGGCGGAAATAAAAATTGAAAATACTCATCAAAGTACTTACAGTTATAATCACCTGAATATTCCAGCAGGCAATATTTATTACAGGATAAAACAGGTTGATAAAGACGGGCAATTTATTTACAGCAGGGTAATGTTATTGCAACGCAAATCAACGGAAATAAAATACCGCATATATCCAAATCCAGCCGGTGATTTTATTTCTGTATCAGCACCTTACAATGCTACAGGCAAAACCTATATAAACTTGTATGACGCTGTTGGAAGAAGTATAAAATCAATTGATTTCAATGCCGGTTCCATCCAACTTAATACCAGTAAATTGCCCGTTGGCACTTACCTTTTTAAGATGACAAACAACAATCAGACAACTACAGAAAAAATATTGGTAAGGCACTAATACCATTTTTCCGTTTGCACATTATCAATTATTTATTATCAATTATTAATTGTTCGGTATGGGATCAGGAAGACTGGAAGCTTTTAGTGATGGTGTACTTGCCATTATTATCACCATCATGGTGCTTGAAATGAAAGTACCGCATAGTGCTGAACTGACAACACTTAAAGCGCTTGCACCTGTATTCCTGAGTTATGTTTTAAGCTTTATTTACGTTGGTATTTACTGGAACAATCATCATCATTTATTACACTCAGTTGAAAACGTAAATGGGAAAGTTTTATGGGCAAATACGCATTTGCTTTTTTGGTTGTCGCTGGTCCCTTTTGGCTCTGGGTGGATGGGTGAAAATCATTTTGCTACATGGCCGGTGGTAGTATATGGCTTTATATTGCTGATGGCCGGGGTGGCATATTTTATTTTATCGAAAGCGCTTATTGGATTGCATGGTAAAGAATCAACGCTTGCAAAAGCAGTAGGTGCAGATAAAAAAGGGAAGATATCTGTCGTGCTTTGTGCGCTTGGCATTGGACTATGTTTTATTAACCCCTTGCTGGGTTTTGCATCCTATGCAGTTGTTGCCGCTATTTGGTTTATCCCCGATAGAAGAATTGAAGAAAAGCTGGTAGAAGAAGAAGACGCGGAAGAAAAAACATCTTCTCCTAAATTTCATTAATTTGCTATATCCATTTCTAACCACGTTTACCAGTTTCCTGCAACACTTTTATTGTTACAATAAGCTGCCCCAAATGCCGCATGGTATGTTCTGCGGAATGCATTAAAAGCCCTATTACTGTTGATGGTAATTGAGCCCTTCCTACCCCTCTGAAATCAGTAAGTGTTGCCGGATCGGTAAAGGCTAAATCAGCTAATGCCCTGGCCAAACATTCATCAAATGTTTCAAGTAAAGATTGCACTGAAATGCCCGGGTCTTCCTTACCTTCTTTGACTAATGTTTCCAATTGTTCTGTATCAAGAGATTTGCCTTTTGCATAGGTAAAAAGCCTGTCAATTACACCACTCATATGCTGCAGGTGAAAAGCTGGCGAAGCAAGTCCTGCGGGTTTCTCCCATAATAAATTGTCCGGAAACCCATCCATTAAAGCATACATCTCTTCCTTGGCCTGTAGTAATGCATGTGCTATAGGTTGCAACTGTGCGGGTATGCCCGGTACCGGGCCACGCTGCCAAACTTCCAATGATGCTATTGGTTTTTTCATTCTTTAAAATTACAAACCAATAGATTGATTTGAATGACAATCATCATCGTTTATTATGTAGATATTGATTGATATTTGCCATGAGACTGGCCTGCAATTTTTCATCGCCAATATTTTATTTTATGATAAAGCAAAATGTATCTCTAAAATCTGCTAATACTTTCGGAATTGATTGCGAAGCAAAAACCTTTGCAACATTTTCAAGCCTGGAAGATTTGAAAGCATTATTTGCTGAAGCTTCCATAAGAAAAAGCCCGCAAAAAATAATTTTGGGCGGTGGCAGTAATATACTGTTTACCAAAAATTTTGACGGTGCGGTTTTGAAAAACGAGATTAAAGGAATTGAGATTGTAAAAGAAGATGCGCATCATGTTTGGCTACGTACCGGAGCAGGTGAAAACTGGCACCAGTTTGTACTGTATTGCATTAAAAATAATTTTGCTGGTGTTGAAAATTTATCGCTGATACCAGGCTGCAACGGCGCATCGCCCATGCAGAATATTGGTGCCTACGGTGTGGAATTAAAAGATGTTTTCCATTCGCTGGAAGCTTACCATATTAAAGATGGCAGCGTAGTAACTTTTTCAAATAATGATTGTGCATTTGGCTATAGAAAAAGTGTTTTTAAGAACAGATACAAAAACCAATTTGCCATTACACACGTAACTTTCAGGTTAAGAAGACAACCGATTTTTAATACCAGCTATGGCGCCATTGAGCAGGAGCTTGAAGCCATGGGCGTGCAGGATTTATCTATTAAAGCAATCAGCGATGCAGTAATAAGCATCAGGCAAAGTAAGTTACCCGACCCGGCTGTAGTAGGTAATGCTGGCAGCTTTTTTAAAAACCCTACTATACAAGTTGCACAATACAAAAACCTAAAATCGCAGTTTGAAAACATACCAGGCTACGAACAAGCTACCGGTTACAAAGTACCTGCTGGCTGGCTTATTGAACAATGCGGCTGGAAAGGACACCGGGAAGGAGATGCAGGCGTACACCCCAAACAAGCGCTGGTACTGGTAAATTATGGCAATGCAGCGGGTGTTGAGATTTACAATCTTTCTACAAAAATTAAAGAAAGTGTAATGGAAAAATTTGGTATCGATCTTGAGCGGGAAGTAAATATTCTTTAAATGTGGGAACTGTAATGTATGATCTGTAATTTTATTTAGAGAGTATTACCTTACGTAATTTGTTATTGTTCGCTGCTATTTGGTATGAGTTAATCGTAAGCTACTGGCTTTCTTTGCTATAATTTGAATTAAATTTTTATAAACTGGTGTGCGGTATAAGCAATGACTTATCCCACACACCAAAACTTAAAAGTTGACCACATTGCCTTCGATTGCGAAAGCAAAAATCACCATTTACAAATCAGACATCAGAAATCGATAAATCAGCCATCTAAAACAATGGTGTTGGATATTCATTGGCATCAACTAATTTCTGAATACTTGCTTTTACACCAGGTGCATCTTCAGGATAAGTAACACCAAACCATGATGCGTCAGTTGGAATTACTTTAATGGTTCCATGACCATCTTTTATAAAATCATCCCCCAATAACGGAATAAAAAATTCTGCTTTTATATTGCCTGTGGTCTTTACAACAAAATCGTTGAACATGCTTTGGGTCAACTCAAACATAGTTGGTGGAAATACCCAAAAGTTCATCGATACCGGTGAATTGGCAGGCACTTCGTGTTCGCCGGTTTCATCTTCATAAGCAACCTTCTCACCT
>JBKJNG010000294.1:0-3043 GCA_046596065.1 Phnomibacter sp.
CGAAATCAAGCATGTCTATTTTCTCGAGTTGAGAAGCCGCTCCGTATTCGGGAGTCATTACATAAACACTCACATCGCAGTAATCTAAAATAGAAGCATCGCTTTGACCAACGCCAGCGCTTTCGAGAATAATGCAATCGAAACCAGCCGATTTACACACATCAATAGCATCCTGTACATATGAACTCAGCGCCGTATTATCATCGCGGGTTGCCATGCTGCGCATATAAGCCCGTTCGTGAGAAATGCTGTTCATCCTGATACGGTCCCCCAACAAAGCGCCACCCGTTTTCTTTTTGGAAGGGTCAACAGAAATTACCGCTATTGTTTTTGTGGTGAAGTTGCCCAGGAATCTGCGAACAATTTCGTCTGTTACCGATGACTTTCCTGCACCGCCCGTTCCGGTTATACCAATTACTGCGCCCTGCCAGTCACTAGTGTCAGAAGCATCTATTTCTGCAGTTAAAACTTCCTGTTTTACAGGCCGTTTTTTGTTGGAAGCTTTTAGTGATTCAACCAGGCTAACATCCGGAATATTCAATTCTGCATGGGTAATTGCCCTTGCAATTAGCCGAATATCTTTGGTCTCGCCCAATGGCAAAACACCATTCCAGGTCTTAGCAGCCTGCCAAAACGGATCTGCTTGCGAACGCTCATTATTATCACCATTTATTTTTTGGTAACGGCAATGGTTGATCACATTTTCTATCATGCCTTCCAAACCCATTGTGCGGCCATCATCGGGACTATAAATTTTTGTAATGCCATATTGCTGTAACTCAATTATTTCATCTGGTGAAATTGTTCCACCGCCGCCGCCAAAAATTTTGATATGACCGCATTTACTTTTAACCAACAGGTCTTTCATGTATTTAAAAAACGCTACATGGCCGCCCTGGTAGCTGGTAATAGCAATGCCCTGCACATCTTCTTCTATGGCTGCTTCCACAATTTCGTGTACGCTGCGGTTATGGCCGAGGTGAATTACTTCAACGCCTTTGCTTTGCAGTATACGGCGCATAATGTTTATAGCAGCATCATGCCCGTCAAACAAACTTGCAGCAGTTACAATACGAATTTTCTGTTCACCGGAATATGGCATAAAAAAGCAGTTTGTAAACGACAAAAATACAATATTAACCCGCCTGGCAGCCCGCAGACCATGCCTGCATAAGAGAAATGAGAGATGATTAAGAAAGCGTTGGCGAACTTGTTCTCTTACCAAACAATTTCAGCACCAGTAAATAGGTATTCAATAATTATTGACAAACGCAACTTCTGTCGCATGTCTGCATACGAAAAAGAATCTGTGGAGAGCCAAAATCAATTGTAAAAAATGAGATTGAAAAATCCCGAAGAAAGAGTGTAAAAACTGTTTATGATCGTCGGCGCCAGCCTTGGAAAGCTGGTGACAAAAAAGCTTCGCTATTTATAGGCAATCATACTTATTTCAACATTTACCGATTTGGGCAAACCCTTTACCGCAACTGTTTCTCTTGCCGGAAAGTCCGAAGTAAAATATTTTCCGTACACTTCGTTTACAGCAGTAAAAAGTCCCAAATCACTTAGGAAAATGGTCGTCTTTACAATATGGCTAAAATCATACCCTGCAGTATCCAAAATTGCTTTCAAGTTGTTCATTACAAGGATTGTTTCGGCTTCGATTGAAGTAAGCACGAGGTCACCGGAAGCCGGGTCAATTGCAATCTGTCCGCTTATAAACAAAAAACCACCAGCCATAATGGCCTGATTATAAGGTCCAATGGGAGCAGGTGCTGTAGGTGTATTAACAACAGTTTTTACCATGACAAATTGTAATGTGGTAAACGAAAGTAAAAGATTGGCTTCATTCATTCAACTTTGCCAGCAGAAGGAATGGTTGATATAGCAGAGCTATTGAATGGTTTAAGAATTGAATACATGAAAATAGTTATAGCAAATGGTAATGAGCAGGCTGGATGGATAGGAGCATTGTCAAGTACGGGCAAAGGCGACAATAATATTTTTATTGCGATAAAAAACGCTGATAAATTTCCCCTGTATCCTGATGCAGAGGCGTTTATTGACCTGGATTTTAATGGAAATTTTTATTCGCCAGTGGATAGGCCTTTATTGATAAATGAAACGGTAAAAACAATTAATCAACTGGTTGATGCACCAGCACAATTGGCAAGATTTTGTGCATGGCCTGGATTCTGTGATCGGGGTGTTTGGGAAATGGCCACAACAGGCATTGACAATAATTGGCTCGGTCCGGTAATGCATGCAATTGGAAAACAATATGAAATAGTAGGAGATGAACCGGGGCTTGTTGCACCGCGTATATTAAGTATGATAATTAATGAAGCTTTGAACGCGGTGGCAGAAGGTATTAGTTCGACTGAAGAAATTGATATGGCCATGAAAATGGGGACAAATTACCCCGACGGGCCGCTTGCGTGGGCAAACAAAATTGGATTTATTAATATTAATGAATTGCTTACTTCGTTAGCAAAAACCAACGCACGATACAGTCCCCATCCGCTTTTAAAAATTACAAACCCGTAAATGGCTATTATTATAAATATTGATGTTTCGGGACAGCAGGGCCTGGTTGCATTGTCGCAAAATGGCACTTGTATAGACAGTATTGTAAATGCAGAGCCAATGCAGCACGCAAGCTTTTTGCAACCAGCCATTCAAGCACTTTTAAGCAGGAACAAGGTTGCAATTACTGCTTTAAATGCTGTAGCAATAAGCAACGGGCCTGGCTCATATACTGGTTTACGGGTAGGCTTGGCAAGTGCAAAAGGACTTTGTTTTGCGCTAAATATTCCTATGATAACGTTAAATACGTTACAAGTTATTGCCAAAGCATCCAGCTCATTTGTTGAGCATAATAGTAAAAAATTTATTAATAGGTTAAGCGCTGAATATTCTGAAGCTAAATCGGAAAAAGAGCCCTTACGAAATGAGGAAAATAATAATACTGTCGAAACGATTTTCTGTCCAATGATTGATGCCAGAAGAATGGAGGTTTTTTTTGGAGTATTTGATAAAGACA
>JBKJNG010000602.1:0-8993 GCA_046596065.1 Phnomibacter sp.
CAAATGGTATCTGCCGCTCCAGAAAAACGATGGTTTATCAGCCACTTTTTCCACACCATTTGTCATTACACCACGACTTCTCAGGTCATCGAGAATTCTTTCTTCAAAATCGTTCCCAATGATGCTGATCTGTTGTACCGGCTGAATAAAATTGGCTGCGGCATAAGCAACATAAGTGGCGCTTCCACCTACAATCCGGTCAGTTTTTCCAAAGGGTGTTTCAATGGCATCATAAGCCATGGTTCCTACTACTATTAACGACATGCTTTAATTATTTGAATATGATAGACGGGCGAGTTGTTTTTAAAAACGCTGCAAAGAAATACAAATCGGGCGGTGCTTTTTAGAAAAAAGCAAATACAGTTAATGTAGCCAATGGTCATCAGGTCAATTTAGTGCAGTTTTCCGACTAGCAAGGTATACATACTGACTTATTGACCCCCCAGTGACAATTGACGAGGTTTGGCTATATTTTTAAAAGAGCAATAAACTAACAGTCGTTAGTTTTGCGGCTATTGAAAACCAGTTTGCAATGGCAGTATCCGAAAAAAAAATAGCACGTAAAGAGCAGATACAGGCGAAGGCTACCAGCCTGTTTCGGGAGAAAGGTTATAATGCGAGCAGCATGCGGTTGCTGGCAGAAAACATGGGTATGGAAGCCGCAAGCCTTTATAATCATATCAGTAGTAAAGATGAACTGTTGCGGGAAATTTGTTTTTCTGTGGCCGGGAGTTTTATTAAACAACTGGATGAACTGGAGGAAACAGCATTTACTGAAGCTGAAAAAGTAGCGCAAATCATCCGATTCCATATCAGGATGATGGTTGGCCAGTTTGAAAGAATGTATGTAAGCAACCGCGACTGGAAACATTTGAAAGAGCCACATTTATCTGCCTATTTAACTGACAGGCGCAATTATGAAAAACGCTTTTCGGCCATTATCGAGCAAGGCATTGCTAATAACCATTTTATTAAACGAAGTACATATATAACCGTATTGACTATTTTATCCGCCGTCAGAGGAATCGAATTTTGGCATAAAAATAGAAAGAACATAACTGCTAGGCAATTGGAGGATGATTTAACGGGTATGTTGATGGCGGGGATTGTTGAGTGATGAGTCGTGATTGGTGAGGACAACACAGCAGAAATGCTCTACATCCAATGTTCAATAATTCGCCTCGTTAAAAACATACGCGTCGAATTTAATCGGGCAGTCAGTGCCACACACAAATCAAACATCAGACATCATACACCAAAAAATCGTTTCCCTTGGCAACACATTTTTATCCGCTGAAAATTAAATCTGTAAAACGGGAAACACCTGAATGCGTGTCCATTTTATTTGAGATTCCAGATGCGCTGAAAGAAAACTTCAGGTACGATGCGGGCCAGCATCTAACCATTCGCACCAATATAAATGGCAAGGAAATAAGGCGTAATTACAGTCTTTGCAGTAGTCCTTTAAGCAACGAATGGCGCATTGCAATCAAGAAAATGGAAGGCGGGTTATTTTCAACATTCGCTAATGGAAATTTGAAGGCAGGCGATATATTGGATGTAATGCCACCAATGGGTAAATTTTTCACAGTACTAAATTCCATTCATAAAAAGAATTATGTGGCTATCGCAGCAGGCAGCGGCATTACGCCCATTCTTTCTATAATAACAACAACCTTGCAAACCGAGCCTGCTAGCAGCTTTATATTGGTATATGCAAACAAAACCCGCGGAGATATTATTTTTAAAGATGCTTTGGATGCATTGAAAAATAAGCACATGAATCGCTTTAGCGTACATCATATTTTCAGCAGGGAAAAAACAGATGCAGCTATTAATGAAGGTAGAATTGATGAAGCAAAAGCAGCGATAATTTTTTCAAAATTCATTGAAATCAAAAGCATGGACGAATGCTTTATTTGCGGGCCAGCTGCAATGATAGAAACTGTTAGAAATTATTTGGAGCAAAGTGGCTTCGATAAAAAGAAAATTCATTACGAATTGTTTGCGGCCGCTACACAAAACATAATTGCAACATCGCGACCGACTATTGATAAAACGGACTCTCCAACTTCAAACATTACCATTAAACTAGATGGACGAGCGCTATCGTTTAAACTACCGTATGATGGCTTTAGTATTTTAGATGCTGCCTTGCAACAAGGTGCTGATCTTCCCTATGCCTGCAAGGGCGGCGTATGCTGCACATGTAAGGCAAAATTGCTGGAAGGCGAAGTAAAAATGGATCTGAACTATGGGCTTGAACAGGATGAAGTTGATGCGGGTTATATTCTCACCTGCCAAAGCCATCCTTTAACCGAACAGGTTACGGTGGATTTTGACAACAGGTAATAACAATGTCTCATGTGAGATGTCTGATGTCTGATTTGTTCAGTTCAAACTTTGTTTAGAGAATCTTGAATGCTTCCTCTCCCTATATATTATCTATCATCTGCCAGTTTTCTATCCCTTTCCGTTAAAATTTATTAAAATATGCGAAGAATTTCGTAGAATGAGAATCTTACTTATATTTGATCTACGAAAAATTTCTTACTTATGAACAAAACAATTTGGAGTGTGGTGGCATTATCAGTACTTACCTCAGCATCTGTAACCGCACAGGATAGTAAAGGCAGCAAGAATAAAGAAGAGAAAAAAGAGATTGTTATCGAAGAAAAATCGAGCGGCAAAAATGAGAAAATGGTGATTGTAATTGATGGTGATAATATTACCATTAATGGCAAACCAGCCGATGATTACAAAGGCAATAAAAGCATTGTAATTGATGATGATATTTCTATCAATGGCGATGAAGTGCATATTCCCCGCAAAGGCCGTATGTATATGCAGGGTTTCGATGGCGGCAATCGGGCCATGCTTGGTGTGGTTACCGAGCAGGCAGATAAAGGTGTTAAGATCAAAGAAGTGAGTAAAGGCAGTGCCGCTGAAAGAGCAGGTTTAAAAGCAGGCGATGTAATAACAAAAATGAATGGTAAAGATGTGAGTGAGCATAGTGATATTGTAGCTGCCATTGCACCTTTAAAACCAAACGATATTGCTGATGTAACTTACCTGCGGGATGGAAAAGAAAAGAAGGTAAAAGCTACCCTGGGAAGATCGGATTCACCGATGGCGATGAGCTGGAATATGGATAATAAAAACCGTAATTACCAATTCCGGATAGAGCCGCCAATGGCTATGATTGCGCCTCACCCACCACATGCACCTAACTCACCGGGTGCTCCGCAGACTTTTATATTTAATGATGAAGACATGTGGATGTTTCGCAATGACCGCCCAAAATACGGTATGAGTATTGAGGACAACGCCGATGGTGATGGCGTTAAAATTACTGGTGTTGATTCTGCCAGCAACGCTATGAAAGCTGGCATTAAGGAAAACGATATTATTACCGAAGTAGAAGGCAAACCAATAAAAGGAACTGATGAATTAAAAGATGCACTTGGTGATGTGGAAGATAAAAGCAACATCAATGTAAAAGTGCTTCGCAACGGAAGCACTGAAAACATAACCCTAAGGGTTCCGAAACTTATAAAGAAAGCAGATTTGTAATAGAGCATTGCTTATCATAAAAAAATGCCATGAAATAATTCGTGGCATTTTTTTATGATAACTTTTAATTGGTTTTTTATTCAACATCAATTCATTCCCATGCAGTTCTAACTTTTATTCTAGTTGTATTCTTTTTATTTTGTTAAGGGCAAAATTATTATTACATAAAAAATACACGTTGTACCGTCCAATAAAATGCAGTTAAGCCAATTAAAATTGACAGAGGAAAAACAACCAGTTTTCTGTACATCGTCTTCTTGCCAAACGGCAAAACGATCAACAAGAAAACGGCCAAAATAATTGTGATCTGCCCAAGTTCTACACCTACATTAAAAGACAAAATCGATGTAAGAAAATTATTTCTGGGTAAACCAATTTCGTTTAGCGAACTGGCAAAACCTAAACCATGTACCAGGCCAAACATAAAAACGAGCAATATGCGCCACGGCTTTAGTTCGGTTAGCAATAAATTTTCAACTGCAACAAATAAAATCGATAATGCAATAATGGGTTCTACTACTGCGCTGGGTGCTACAATAATATTTTTCATACTCATAGCAAGTGTAATAGAATGCGCCATTGTAAACGCTGTTGCCTGCCATAGAATAATTTTTATTTTATTGCTTAATAAACACAAGCCAACTACAAACAATATATGGTCAAGTCCTTCGGGAACAATATGGTTAAAACCAAGGCCAATGTAATACCCGATAACATGATTGGTTGGTGCTTTTTCCAACACATAATTTACAGTATGTCCGTAACTGTTTATGGATAAAAACAATAATAACAGAACGGCAAAAGAATATAGCAATCTCCCGCGGGAGCGCTGAAGTTGCGGTAGCATCTGCAAACAATTTTCTTTTAAGAAACGCAGTTAAAGGTTCTGCATTACGCTTGCAGTTTCAGCTTGCAATACTGCATCGATATATGGGTTTGCCGCTTTTTCTGCCAGCATTGCTTTGGCCATATCCTTATCGCCCGACTTATAAAAAATAAGTGCTGCACGGTTTAATAATACCGGGTTTTTTGAATGTGTTTTTAATGCAGTTTTTATGTATGGAAGCGCTTTGCCGATTTCGTTACGATTGTAATAAACCCATGCAAGCGTTTCATTCACATCAATGTTCTCAGGGCGACGGTTATACTCCAGTAATGCATGTTCCAGTGCTTTGTCTTTATCGTTTACTTTCAGGTAAGCGTAAGCAAGTTCCCGGTCAGCATAATGCCCAATGCTTTCATCTGCATTGCCAGCGGCTGCATTCTTTGATAGTTCCTCAATTACTGCGTTAGATAATTCATCAGCCTTTTTTGTTTGACCAGATAATTTATAAGCATTAGACAGTTCTTCTTTAATGGAATAATCATCAATCAGGCTGCTGGCTTTTTCTAACTTAACAATTGCAGAATCGTATTGTTTTTTCGCAATGGCAATACGGCCTAATCCTGCAATAGCGAAAGGGTAATCAGGCCGAAGGGTCAATGAAATATTGTATAGTATTTCAGCGTTTTTATAATCACCGGTTTTCTCCAGCAGGCTACCTAACTGCACACGCGACCACTCGGTATATTCATCACCGGGGCCGCCGGCTTCAACAGCTAATTTCATTGCATCAATAGCGCCTTTATAATCGCCATATATTTCTCTTATGTAGGAAACACGGGAATACGAAGTAAGATCTGGGCGAATGGAAACCATGCGGTCGGCGTTGGCTACAGCAGAATCGTAATTACCCATTTCAACATTGCCATCAACCATTAAACCGTAGATATATGCATTGTATGGGTTAATGTTTTTCGCTTTTTCTGCTGTGGCTAAACCATCAGCAAAGTGGTGTTGGCTATAATAAATGAGAGATTTAAAAACAAGTGCTTCGAAGTTGTTGGGGTCAATAGCTAAAACTTCATTTATTGTTTTCATAGCTGCCTGATCGTAGTAGGCATAATCGCCCGAAATGCGGGCTTCCTGTATAAACAATGAAGCAAGGCCTAACTGTGATTTTGTATCGGTGGGATCTTTATCGATAGCTATTTTTAAATCTGCGGCTTTTGCTTTTGTTTTTTTCCATTCCTCAGTTGTGGCAGCATTACCCTTGCGTTCCAGCAAGGCATATACTTTATTGGAAGCTTCTTTCTTTTCTGCGCTGTATTTGTATATTATCGCACCAGTTAAAGCAATGAATACAAGAATTAAAAGGAGGTAAATTTGATTTTTTTTCATGGTGCAAAGCTTGGTAGAGAATGATGTGGATTGTGATTGTTCAATGTACGAATCCTTTTACAAAAAAGTTTTATCATTTCAAAAACATAAAAGCCCCGGCTTTAAGCCGGGGCTGTAAAAATACCACTATAAAAAATAATAAGGAAATATGGTAATACTACAATTTCACAACTTTCATTACCATTTTTTTGCCTGACTGAGTTTCAAGCATTACTTCGTACATGCCACGGTTCCAGTTGCCGGCATTAACACGGGTAGTACCCGGATTTATGCTTGAAGAACGCCACATGCCTTTGCCTGATGCGTCAACAACTGTTGCAGCACATTTTTCGTTACCGTTATATCTTATTTGCAACTCGTTGGTGAATGGATTATTAACAACAGCAGCAAAATCAGCAGTAACAACTTTCGAGGAAGCAAGCGGGTTTGCCACTATATTCTTCACCTTGTTTGTCTGTGTTGATGTCGGGCCAACATATCCATCTCCTACGAAGCCTCTCCATGGTTCTTGTTCGTAAGGAAAACATGCCTGCAGCGTGGTATCGTTTTTAGTAACACCTGCATTAAAAGAAAGCACATTTACCAGTTGAGGTGTAACAGGGCTTTCACCCACCACGTAATCATCGTACCACAAACCAATAGCTGCTAAAGCAACACCAGATACGGCTTGCAATTCAATTGTTGTTACATCGTCTTCCAGCCTTCTGCCATTTGGAAAACCATCCATATTAGGAATGAACTGGAGGTCTTTTGAACCATTATACATAGGATCGGTAAGACCAAGTACAGCAGCCTGTACTATTCCCAAAGAACTAAACTTCGGATCATCTCTAGGCGTAACAGGAACCGCCATATTCAACCTTAAATAATCGCCAAAAGTGGGAAGAAAATTATTTATAAAAGGTTTGCCTTCTGCCAGCGGGTTACCTGCGGGTTTGCCGGTAGCAAGCTGGTAGGGCCTTAAATTAGGAACACCTGTATAAAAAATTGGGAGAATGTCAACTGCACGGGGAGCATGACTATTCGGGAGTAAAAATGTTCCAAAAATGGCATCATCCAATGCAGTGCCTGTAACGGCAGACGTTCCCTTTAAAGGGTACAAACCAGATCCGCCATTTCTGAAATCAAAAGCTCCCAATGAATGGCTTTGAATGCGTAATTGTTTTAAACCAGGTACAGCACCTCCAAATTTTGAATCGTCCATATATAGCGCCAGCTCCGGATTATCAAAATAGGTTCTGAACTGCAAATCATTTTTAGGGTTTGTGGCATTCCATTTATCTTTTACGCCAATGCGTATGATTGCCTCGTTGGTAAGGGGCATTCCTAAACGGGAAACCTGTATCCACCCCCCTTTACGGGTTTCTGTGGCATCCGGTCCAAGCGTAGTTGTTGCCTGGCGGCTGGCATTAGCGTAAACACCAATTACAAAATCGCCATCAAGAATGTTGCTGGCCATTTTGGTTGTTTTGCCATCTTTTTGCAGCGTTGAAACAGGCACTTCTATTACAATTGAGTGACAGTTAAATTTCGCCACACCATCTCTGCCAGGGTTTCTAAAACCACCTACATCAAATGCACCACCAAGGTCAACAAAGAATGGGTCATCAACCGGGCCACAAAATACTTTTTCACCCGTGGTTGCTGTTGCAACTGCGGCAGTCATCAGCGCCTTATAATTAGATGCACCTAAGCCAACAACACCGTTTTCGATTGAACGCGGGCCAATGTTTGGCGGTGGAACAACACCATTTGTAACCACTGTTGTAAATGTATATCCACCATCTACACTTTTTTCTAATTTGTAAGTTGTCTTTATGTTTTCCTGACCCAGCCTGATATTAAAAAAAGTGGTAGGGTCTTGGTTTACATGGGTGAATTTAAAGCGATAGATAATATCATCTCCGGGAGTTGCGGGATTATTATCAACGTGAATTTCATAACGGATGTTCTCGCCAAATGTGTACCAGTTTGGACCACCGGCGGGGTGTTCAAACGGAATATAATTGGCAATAAGGACTATGTTGTTGGTGTCGCAGGGACTTTTGAAAGCATACACGTCCGTATTGTCAGCCAACGGGTCGTTCGAGATTAATGGCGCTTCTCTGTGGGAAGATGCCAAAACGGTAGTTTGTGTACAGACCAAACAAACCAACGTTGCTAAAAAGATATTTAGAACTTGTTTCATAAATGTAATTTTTAATTGATTTGTCAGAATCTTGGTTTAAGGGCGTAATCAGATCCTCTCCAGGGTGTTTGTACAAAGGGGAACGAGGGCAGGAATGTGGTATCGTTTTTTGTAGGCCCGGCGTTAAAAGACAGCACATTAACCAAAGTTGGTGTTAGCGGCGATGAACTTGTAAGTGGGTTATAATCATCGTACCACAAACCAATCGCAGCAAGTGCTATGCCTGAAACAGCTTGAAGTTCAATGGTTGTAACATCATCTTCTAGCCTGCGTCCATTAGGGAAACCATCCATATTTGGAATAAACTGAAGGTTTTTATTGGTATTATACGCAGGATCTGTAAGGCCAAGTGCAGCCGCTGCTACTATTCCCAAAGAGCTGAACTTAGGATCGTTTCTCGGGGTAGGAGGTACCGCCATGTTAAGGCGTAACATATCGCCAAGGGTCGGTAAAAAATTGTTGATGAAAGGTTTGCCTTCTGCCAATGGATTACCTGCAGGTTTGCCGGTAGCCAATTGGTATGGCCTAAGGTTAGGAACACCCGTATAAAAAATTGGTAATAAATCTACCGATCTTGGACTGTGATCATCCGGCAATAAGATAGTACCAAAAATCGCATCGTCCAATGCAGTGCCCGCTAATGCGGCATTCCCTTTCAAAGGATACAAACCTGCGTGACCATTTCTGAAATCGTATGAACCTAATGAATTGGATTGTATTCTTAAGGCATTTAAAGAAGGAACAGCACCACCAAATTTGGAGTCATCCATGTACAAACCCAATTCGGGATTGGTAAAATTACCAGCAAATTGCAGGTCATTATTGCCATAAGGCGTTTTTGAGTTCCATTTGTCTTTCATCCCCACTGGTATTACTACTTCGTTGGTAAGTGGCATGCCAAGTCTTGATACCTGAATCCAATTGCCACTATAATTTTCTACGCCATTCGCCCCAAGAGTTTTTATACTCTTCCTGCTAGCACTTGCCCAAACGCCAATAACATAATCCGGA
>JBKJNG010000178.1:0-2531 GCA_046596065.1 Phnomibacter sp.
CAGGAAAAAAGAAAAGCGTGGAAAAGATTAATCGAATTTTCTTTTATTAAACCAAAGATCGCTTAAGCAAAGGCCAATATTTAAACGGAAGAAGTTTTCTGTAACAGGCTGTGTTCCATTACCCCTTTTGCCATACTCCAACGAGGTATTTATTACTGTATACTGGTTACTGTAATTGTTCCAGCGCCTTACCGGGAATCCGAAACCAACGGTGCCAGCCCAAATTGGCAATTGCTTGCCATCTACTTTTACGTAGTCGGTACCTGTGTAAAAGCCAGCCCTGTAAGTTATACGGTTAAAATATTTCTTCGTACTAAGCGAAGGTATCCATTGGCCGCCGATCCTCAACATTCCCGTTGTACCAACGTTATCTTTATTGCCATAGTAGCGATAATCATCCCAGTTAATCCGTTCGTATTCCGCGCCCAGCATCCAAACATTTGTTTTGTCTAACATAAAACCCAATGTGTAACCGGAAGGCATTGTGATTTCGCCATTTACATTTTTTTCTCTTGAAACTACATCCAGCGAATCAAATTCTCCGGTATTATTGTATACGATGGTTTCTCTCAGGATATCGGTGCTTGCATTTACTTTTCCACCAACAAAACCTGAGACGCCCAAACGCAGCGTAGATTTTTTACCCAGTTTAATATCATATTGAGCGCCCATATCAAAATACAGTTTATTGTAGGATAGCTGGCTCTCATGGTTGCTGGTAAAATATTGTACAGTATCGTTTAAAAAGGTGCGCTGCGTACTTATGTTTTGCTGGCCGAATAAAAATCCGACATTGGCACCAAGTGACAGGCCTTTTACTTTAAAACCAGTTCCTATGAATGCTTTTGAAGCACCACCGGAACCCTTGTAAATAGTTCCAATACTATCAATGCCGGGTTGGTATTCTGATTGCGAAATATTGTAGTTCATGCGGGTCATAGGCCTTAAACCAAAAGCCATTCCCCATTTGGAAATACCCACCTTGTCTTTTAACAACGGAACACCAATGGTTACGTAGTTAAAATAAAGGTTGTTCGATTTGTAGTTCTCAGTCCGGTCAAGGTTTCGCAACGACCGGCTTTCAAATTCAATACCAACATCAAAACTTACAGACTGTAAACGACTATAGGAGGCTGGGTTAATAAAATTCACAGCTTGATAATCTATAAGCGGAGTAGCAAGGTTGCCCATTGCCTTGCTTACTACGTTGCGGCTGTTATAAATATCACCTAATCCGTACCTGGAGTATGGTGAATTGATTTGGCTATATCCTTCTTTAAAAGACAATAAAATCAACAGAATAATACAAAATCTAACCTTGGTAATTAATTTCAGAGATAGCATAGAGTCCTTTAAACAGTAAATCAGGGTCGGCAAATATCAAGTTTTTAAGGTGGGGGGCCAAATACACCAAATCACCCCCGGTTAAAAGCACGTTAAAAGCCCGGTATTTATTTCGGTACGCTTCAATAAAACCGTCAATCTCGTGGGCAAGTCCTAAAACAACGCCACTTTGAATATTTGATTTTGTGTCATATCCTACCAACGGAACATTCCAGTCGGGGGCTACAATGGGCAATTTTGCGGTATAACTGTTCAAAGCTTTCATACGCATTTGCATACCGGGGCTAATGCCGCCGCCTAAAAAAGCGTTTTTGGTATTTAAAAAATTGTAGGTAACCGCTGTGCCAAGGCCAATCACAAGATTGTTTTGACTGGGAAACAACAGTGCTCCGGCTGCACAAAGGGCCAGCCTGTCGGCACCAATGGTTTCCGGCTTTCCAACCGGTGTGGTAAATGGCAGTTTGCTGGAAGGGTTTAAAAGATGAAAATTTGTATGTTCCAGCAGGTAGCTTTCTACTTCAGCAGAATGATTTATAACGGAGGAGAGTATGGTGTTGGCAGGTTTGTACTTTTCAACTATTTCCTCAACTGAACGTAGCAACGGCTCTTCCAGGAAAAATATTTGTAGCAATTTATTGCCTGAAAAAAGGCCTGCTTTTTGCCGGGTGTTGCCAAAATCTATACAGAGGGTGGAAGTTGGTCCGCTAACCATAAGTGAAATTGTTTGTGGTCAAACCTATTGTAAAACAACAGCAGTACAAAACCTTTGGTGGTACCAGACGAATTTCGAAAATTTTCAACGGGAGGATATTGCAAAAAAATGGGCCCCTGTAGAAACAGGGGCCGCAACCAAAACTAACTGCTTATGAGAAAAAATTAATAACCTACTTTTTTAAAACTTACTTATTTGACGTTGTACTGAAAGATTTGTTACCGGCTCCTTTGTTAAATGTTTTCTAATGAAAAAGCCACTTTAAGAGATGTTTTGTTTTCTTTCATTTCAGTTGCACAAAGTTTACGAAAATGTACGGTAACAAAAAAAAATTTATTTTACTTAACCGGGATTTAACAGCAGCCCTCAATTTCTGTTATCACTTACCAAAAAAACCACTTATTAAGCTGCTTAATCCCCCCGATTGCTGTTGTTGGTTTGCTCCGTTGGTAACCTGGGAAATAATATTTTTCAA
>JBKJNG010000231.1:0-3271 GCA_046596065.1 Phnomibacter sp.
TAAAATTGGAACGGCGGAATCGTTTAAAGTTTGCGATATAAAAGCTGTAGACACGATAATTACTGAGATCAGTAGCAAGGATGGCAGCTTTGAGCCATACAAAGCGCTTGGAATTAATATAATGTAGTGAGTGGTCAATAAGTCAAAAGTCACTGGAAAAGACTAAAACCAAAAGCATAACATTCAGTAAAGGGTTACTAATGTGTAAAAAATACATAATAGAAAATAAACTATCAAAAATCAGCGCAGGCAGCATATTCCCTGCTTTTTAAAAATATTAAGCCATGAATATTACATTACCATTCACAAACCTCAGGACTTACCGTATAGCGGTAAGTGCCTTCTTTTTCCTGGCTGGTATAAGCTTTGCCAGTTGGGCTAGCCGTATTCCAGATATAAAAGAGCACCTGCATTTAAGTGATGGTGCGCTTGGGTCGGTATTATTTGCATTACCGGTTGGTTTAATGGCCGGCCTTCCATTGGCCGGTTGGGCTGTTACCAAATTTGGCAGCAAAGCAACCTTAACATTCGCCACTATTTTGTACCCGTTAACCCTTGTAATGCTTGGATTGACCAATCATGTTTGGCAACTCGCCGGCGTTTTATTCTTTTTCGGGTTATGGGGAAACCTTTTAAATATATCTGTAAATACACAGGCTGTAGGTGTAGAGAAAGTTTACGGAAAAGCAATTATGGCTTCCTTTCATGGCATGTGGAGCCTGGCGGGTTTTGCAGGTGCAGGTATTGGAACGCTGATGGTGAGTGCAGGCATTTCGCCCTTTGCACACTTTACCGTTATTGCCGCTGCCATGATGCTACTTGTACTGGTAGCTCACCGTTATGCACTGCCGCAGGATGCGCCACATGAAGGCAAGCAAACCCTTTTTGCAAAACCTGACAGTGCTATTTTAAAGCTTGGCATTATTGCTTTTTTCTGCATGGCCTGCGAAGGAACGATGTTCGATTGGAGCGGCGTTTATTTTAAAACGATCGTGCAGGCACCTGAAAGTTCTACTACGCTGGGTTATGTAGCATTTATGTGTACCATGGCGGCCGGCCGTTTTACAACCGATCGTTTAATAACAAGGTTTGGCATTAAACCAATGTTGCGGATAAGTGGTATTCTTATTGCAACTGGTTTGGCTATCGCTATTATTTTCCCCTACATGATTCCTGCAACTATTGGTTTTTTACTGGTGGGTTTTGGTGTTTCTTCGGTGGTACCTACCGTGTACGGCCTTGCTGGAAAATCGAAAACAATGAGCCCGGGTATGGCACTGGCGGCAGTTTCTTCCATCAGCTTTTTTGGATTTTTATTCGGCCCTCCCGTAATAGGATTTATTGCACAGGCCAGCAACCTTCAATGGTCGTTTGCATTGGTTGCCTGTCTTGGGTTGATTACTACTTTAATGGCAGGAAAAATTAAAACCGATTAAATATAGCGGGTCCTATTATTCAATTATTGATTATTGATTAATGGCCGGCTCACATAATAAAAAGACCTATAAGGTTTTGAAAACCATATAGGTCTTTTTTGTATTCAGGAAGTTCATTCATTCTCACAATTCACTATTCACCTCTACATAGTATGAACTTCTTCTTTATGTCGTGGCAACCAAATGACATAATAAAAAGCGAGTATCAAGACACCTATACCAAAGGGAATAACCGCAAGGTTTTTATAAGTGATCGTTCCAACAAAGAATTTTGAATCAAACTCAAAAAACTCGCTGATCATCCAATAGCTGTTGGCGGTGATCCAAACGGTGATGGCAACATTGTGACAAAGCTCGGAAACAAAATGCCTGGTGCGCCAGGCAATAATTATTGAAACGATTAGTGTTGGAAAAATCATTAGCAGGCCCAATGGTTTCCAGACAAGACACCAGCTGATATCTTTTAAGAGCCAGAATACAATATGAAGATTTTCCATAACCCGGTACTTGATCGGAATGGTATAATACTGCGGCTTTGATTCTTCCAACTTAAAAGAATGGTTTTATTGGTATTTGAATACGCAATATTAATTTTTAAAGAAATGATTGTTACATGTTCCTGATATAATTTAGCGAATCATGACGTAAAGCACATTTTCAGGGGGAGGTTAAGTTGATGTCATCATCCGTTCTTTACCCTTTCTCCCAAGCCGTCAGGCCAACAAAAAATTTAGTACTGCTTTCCCCAATGCGGGCGGCAACATTATGTCACTACTAAATTTTTAATGTTATGGCTATTTTACAAAGCAATCCACTCAGTATCGAAATCAAGCATCTTATTGACGGTTGGGAGTATGACGATTTCCCCGCTTTTATTATTTACTACCAGTTGCAGTTTTTCATTAACGGCATTCCACTGTTGAACCCTTCTTGTTTAAACCAATGGCACCATTGTACCGGCACGCTACAGTTTACTAATTTGAGCGATCAATGCAGCCTTGTGTATTGGCTAACGCGTATTCTGGAAGGCAGGCAGGATATTTTTATGCCAATAGAACCACCTACTATCGAACTCGAAGTATTGCGTACTTCAAAGTTGATGGGGAATTGTTTTGAAGAAGATATCCCTGTGATTGAGTTTATGGAACCCGGTAAACGCAAGGCTTTGGCACCAATGATTGTAGGCAATGCATGGGGTGATGAAACCTGCTGGTTGAAAATACACCTTGACAATAATTTTTTTGTGAAAAGCGCAGAACACAAATGGCATAAAACGCCATTGGTTTTTTACTTGCCCACCACGTTGCTGCAATTGCAGGATTTCCGTGATGCGCTAAGGGCGGAATATGAAAAGCTGGAAACCTGGATGGAGGCTGAAAAAAACAGAACAGACAGGGGCATAGAAAAACCCGGTTGGGCGGAACGGTATGGCTTGTAAACGACTGTAAAAACCCGGTGGGCCTTAAAGACCCGCCGGGTTTTCTTAATACATCGTTTTACAAGCCGGGCATACCAACCTTTCCGACCGACTAACAGTTCCTCCGCAACCACAGGGTGCCGGTGGTTTTACATTATTTTCATTCACCTTTTTTATGGGAACAAAGCGGGTCTGAAAACATTGCAGGCATTGGTATTGGGCATAGTATTCATGTATATCCATGTATGGATTTCCGCTGGTGAAGCGGACGCGGGAAGATTGATTGAAAATGGCAACAGCACCACATTGGCGGCAAGTATTTTTAAATTCTACCCCTGATTTTTCAGGGTAAAAAGAGATGTTGCGTTGCGGCTTCGCCTGGATGGGTGCGGGCTTTTTTTTGAAGAAAAATTGGCGG